>JAUZEI010000257.1 GCA_030839105.1 Actinomycetota bacterium | reverse complement strand
CATCGCGTCGTCCGGGCGGGCGTCGTCCGGGCGGGCGTCGTCCGGGCGGGCGTCGTCCGGGCGGGCGTCGTCGGAGCTCGCGTCGGTCCAGGCGAGGATCCGTGGCTCGTCGCGGTCGACGACGAGCGCTTCGAACTCGGCGTCGTGGACCACGAGCGTCGCCCGCTCCCGCCGCAGGATCGTGTCGATCTGCGGAGCCGCGAAGGAGGTGTTGAGATACAGCGCGTTGGCTCCGAGCTTGGCGAGGGCGCCCGTGATCTCGAAGAAGTACCGATGATTGCGGCACAACACCGCGACCGTGTCGGCCGGATGCACGCCGCTCGTGATGAGGCCGCGGGCGATCGCATCGCTCCGTTGATCGAGCTCGGCGAAGGTCAGGGGCCCGCGTTCGTCGACGAGCGCCGCTCGATCACCGTGGCGTTCTGCGCCCAGCGCGAAGACCGCCGGGAGCCCCGGACCCCAGTGCCGGACGGCCCGGGCGATGCGCCACAAGCGGTCGGGCCGCTCCGGACGGAGCACGCCGGATCGGAACAGGGCAGTCGTCGCCCTCGCCGCGCCGGCCAGATGCGCGGAGATCTGGTCGACCGGGTCCATGCGCCGATGCTAGGAGGAAGGCCGTGACGCAACGGTGACGCACTCCGGCCCATGGTTGGCGCCGTGAGCGACGTCGGGGTTCAGCGTCCTCGGGCCGTGCCGGCCCGCACCAACGTGTCGGCGCTCGTCGCCACGCCCGACAGCCCGCTCCTCGCGACGACGCTGATGCGGAGCTTCGAGCTCGTCGCGGGCATCGCGTTGTTCGCTCTCGCCGCGACGGCGATCGTGGTCGTCCTGGTCCCGAGCTCGTCGGCGGCTCGGGTGGGATTCGCGGTCGAGCTCGTGTTCGTGGGCGTTGCGCTGGTCGTTCTTGCACTTCTCCTCAGTCGCCGGAGCGCCCGGGCGGTCATGCAGCCGCTCGAGGTGCTCGACCGCGCGCTCGCGCGGATCACCTCCGGCGATCTGAACGTACGCGTACAACTGGACCACGCCGCGGCCGAGATCCGATACGTCGGCGACTCGGTCAACGCGATGGTCCGGGAGCTCACGCGACTGCGCGTCATCGAGATCGAACGGGCGAAAGACCAGCGGGTCCGGCGGGAATTGACCGAGGTCGTGCATGCGTCGCTCGATCGCGATCACGTGGTGCAACGCGCCGTCGAGGTCGTCGGGGATGCCCTCGAGGTCGACCGCGTGCACATCCGCCTGCTGGAACGCGAGCACGGCCGACTGGCGGCCGAGTGGTGCCGTTCGGAAGACATCGCTCCGGTCACATCGGTCGCGCTGCTCGACGAGGCGGAACCTCTGGTGCGCCTGATCGGGGTTACCGACGATCGCAACGCCGTCGTGATCGACGACGCGCGCGACGTCGCCCGTTTCAGCGTGGAACAACGCCAGGCGTTCGGGCATGTCTCGGTGCGGGCGGCGCTGAAGTATCCGATCATCGTGGGCGCGCAAGTGGCGGGCGCCATCGTCGCGAGCGAACAGGGTACGGCCCGACCATGGACGAAGAGCGAGGTCGTCCTGATGGAAGGGTTCGCACGTGAGATCGGACGCGCGCTCGACCACGCCCGCGCTTTCGAGCTGCAGCGAGAGATGGTGGAGCGGCTCGGCGTACTCGACCGCTCGAAGAACGAATTCCTCTCGGAGGTGTCCCGGGAGTTGCGGGGCCCACTCGCGACGGTCCTCGGCTACATCGAGATGCTCACCGACGAATCGGCGCAGAACGTAACCGTCGAACAACGACACATGCTGAGTGTCGTCGAACGCAGTGGCGAGAAGTTGCTCGTGCTGATCTCGAACCTGCTGACCATGTCGCGCATGGAAGCCGGCGAATTCGAACCGAAGCTCGTACCCGTCGATCTCCCGGCGCTCGTGCGGCGCGTCGGTGAGGCGGTCGGTCCCTCGCTCGCGAACGGTTCCTTGCAACTCACTGTGAACGTCGAGCCCGGCATCCAGTTGGTCGCCGACGAGAGCCAGATCGAACGAGCGTTGCACAACCTGGTGGCGAACTCCGTGAAGTTCACACCGCCCGGCGGGCAGATCGATGTGTTCGCGGGGTTCGAGCGCTCGGACATTCGCTCGGACATCGTCATCGAGGTGCGCGATTCCGGAATCGGCATCGCGGTCGACGAACAGGACGAGCTGTTCACCCGATTCTTCAGCGCGACGGGTCCCCGACGCCGGGAGACTCTCGGCGTCGGTCTCGGGCTCTACATCGTGAAGCAGATAGTCGATGGTCACGACGGGAGCCTTCGCGTGGAGTCGCAGCCGGGTCACGGCAGCACGTTCACCATCAGGTTGCCCGTTCGGACCGGCGAGACGCGCCGACGCGCATCCGACCGTGCTGCGGATACGACGACCGATCATCCCGTGACTCCGTGATCGACGGACCCGAAGGAGCAAGCCGAACATGAGTGTGATCTGTATCGTCGATGACGATCCCGACGTGCGCGAACTGGTCGAGTACAAGCTCGTCCAGAACGGCCACGAGGTACTCAGCGCCACGAACGGCCAGGACGCCCTGCTGCTCGTGCCGGACGCGAAGCCGGCCCTGTTGCTCCTCGACGTCATGATGCCGGGACTCTCCGGCTTCGACGTGCTGTCACAACTGCGCGCCAACCCGGCGACGAGAGCGCTGCCGATCATCATGTTGACGGCCAAGGCCCAGGACGCCGACGCCGAACGCGGCTTCGCGCTCGGTGCGAACGACTACATGCTGAAGCCCTTCAGTCCACGCGAGCTGTTGAATCGGATCAACGCACAACTCATGCTTGTCGGGTAGCCCGGGCCGTACGCGTCGGGTAGCCCGCTCGCCTGCGCCGGAGCGCGATGTAGCGTTGTCCCGTACATCTGGTGTCGAGACGCGGGACAGGTATCGCCATGACGATGGAAGTTCCCCGGGTCGTAGCCGACGCGAACGTCGACGAGATCGAAGCCGCGTTGCGCGCATCCGGTTGTGTGGTCGTCGAGCGCCTGGTCTCGGAAGACGCGCTGGATCGCATCGAGCGCGAGCTCGAACCGTTCCTGGTCGCCACGCCCGCGGGCGGTGACGAGTTCACCGGCTTCAACACGCGCCGGACCGGCTCGTTGCTCGCGCGCTCGCGCGATTTCGGCCGGCTCGCCGCGCACCCCACCGTGCTCGGCGCGCTCGACCGTGTGCTCGGCGATCACGCGACCAGCTACCAGCTGCATCTCACCCAGGTCATCGAGATCGGGCCGGGCGAACCGGCGCAGTACGTCCACCGTGACCAATGGGCCTTCGACTTCTTCCCCTTCCCGGCGGGCTTCGAGGTCGAGTGCCACACCATGTGGGCGATGACGGACTTCACCGACCAGAACGGTGCGACGCGGGTCATTCCCGGGAGTCACCGTTGGGAGGACAAGCTGCGCCCGACGGTCGACCAGACCGTGCCGGCCGAGATGCCGAAGGGATCGGTGCTGTTCTATCTCGGGTCGCTCTACCACGGCGGAGGCGCGAATCGCTCGACGAGCGCGCGCCGCGGCGTGAACGTCGGATACACCTTGTCGTGGCTGCGCCAAGAGGAGAACCAGTATATAGCGTGCCCGCCGGAGGTGGCCCGCGAGTTGCCCGAGGATCTCGCTCGTCTTGCCGGATACCGCCGCGGCGCCTATGCCTTGGGGTACTTCGGCGACCTGCGCGACCCGTACGACGCCGTGCGTGGCGAACACGCCGACGGTCCGCCGAGCTTCTCGACCGCACCCTGACGCGATCGGAACGGTCTGATCCGACATTCAGGCGCGCTCGCGATTCTCCTGGGCGCGAAGGCGTACCTTCGGTCTCGACTTGGTCACAGAAGGCGACACCAGTACCATGCATGGTCCGCCGCGGGGTGGAGCAGTCTGGTAGCTCGTCGGGCTCATAACCCGAAGGTCGCAGGTTCAAATCCTGCCCCCGCCACCATCGAAATTGCAGGTCAGGCCCGGTGCGAACGCACCGGGCCGTCTGCGTGTGGTGCCGCAAATGGTGCCGACGTCGCGAATTCGCGTCGTGAGCGTGGGTGCCGCATAGCCCGAAGGTCGCGCGTTCCGGTCACGGAGAGCGGCATGTTCGTGTGGTCGTGTCCCAGCAGGAACATGAAGACGCTCTCGGAAGAAACGCGTGGGTCACGCTCGACCGGAGCGTGGTCCGGGAGTTGGTTACCGGTTGACATCGTGGGCGCTGTTGAGCGCGGAGATGTCTTGTACCGAGCGGGTGCGTCCCTCCAGAACTTCTTCGTGATTCTGGAAGGTGAGGTCGAGGTCGTTCGCCGTGCGAAGGTGGCGAAGAGGTTGTCGTGACCCACGGGCCGGGCCGCTTCGTGGGGCGTTGGGCATGCTCACCGAGCAGTTCATGGGGACTATTGACCAGCGAAGGGGCCTACTCCCGTTCTCGCCGACGGGCTGCCTGAAGGCCCGACCTTGCCGAAACTGCTCGATGACGGCTTTACCCGGATACTCAACTTTGCCGGCGCGCTCGCCGACGGCAACCTCGGAATACGACGTGGCGCGTTCGTGCGGTCGACCTCGTAGACCTCTCCTTGTCCGTTCGGCGCGTGTTTCGGTCCGTTCGGCGGCGGCGCGTTCGGTCAGTTCGTCGCACTATCGATGCATGACAACTCCCTCCTTCATCGCCATTCTCGATTTCTCCACCGCGGCCGCCGACCGACCGACGGCCATCGCGCAACTCGAACGCGAGCAACCCACGATCAGCGTGATGCCGGGCTGCGTCGCCTTCCGAGTCTTCTGCGACCGCGAAAACGACACCGGCATCACCGTGCTCCACGAGTGGATCGACCAAGCCTCGTTCGCCGACTACCTCGCGTCCGATGCGTTCGCCCGGTCTGGTGAGTTCCTTCGCCCGAGGATGACGGAGACACCGTCGAGCCGCCGCTTCCGGGTCGAGTTGGTCGAGACGGTTGCGTGAACCGCGATAGTGGACGGCGTGAACCGCCCCGTATTCAGCTTCGTCCGCGACTTCGAGCCCGCTGGTGCGCAACAGTTGTGCGTCGACCGCCACTACCTGCTCGCGGCCTCGCATGGAGTGCTGCGGCTGGAGGTCGACGGGACAAGCTGGTCGCTTCCGCCCGCTCGGGCTGCGCTCATCCGGGCCGGGGTGTCGATCGATGTCACGATCCCGCAACCGGTCACGACCGCGTCGGTGCTCTTCAGTACGACGTTCGTGTCGCCGCCGCCATCGAAACTCGCGGTCGTCGATCTCACGCCGCTGGCCCGCGCGCTCATCACGGAGTGCTCTCGGTGGGACGATGAAGATGAGCCACTCGACGACTACGCACTCGCGATGTTTCGAGCCCTTGCGGCGGCGACGTGGGCTCTCGCCGAGCATCCGAGTCCGGCGCGCATGCCCACCGGACGGTCCATGGAGGTCCGTCGGGCGCTCGCCCTCACGACCGATCGGCTCGCCGACGATGTTCGCTTCGTCGACATCGCCCGCGAGGTCGGCCTGGCGTCGCGGTCGCTGGCCCGACGGTTCGAGCAGGAGCTCGGGATGACCTGGAGCGCCGCGCGGCGGCGTCTCCGCGTGCTGCGGGCAATCGAGCAGCTCGCAGGGACCGAGCACTCGGTGACCCAGATCGCGCTGGATGTCGGCTACTCGTCGCTCTCCGCCTTCCAGTCCGCGTTCCGCGACCTGATCGGACAGTCGCCCTCGGAATATCGCTCCGGCTTCGCACGAAGCGCGGCGTAGCGCCGCCCCGCGATGCTCGCAGTGCCTGCCGTCGCCTCGCTGAGTCCAAGCAGGATGCGGAGCGTCGTTGTCTTGCCCGAGCCGTTGGCGCCCAGGAATCCGGTTACTCGCCCCTCTTGCACCGTGAAGGAGAGGTCGTCGACCGCGGCCAGCGGCCCGAATCGTTTGGTCAGGTGCTCTACCTGGATGTTTGTCATGCGCCGATGTTCAAGCGCGCGACTTGTCGATGACTTCGCGATTATTGCACCCCGAGTCGGGACGCTTCAGCTCGTTCGACGAGCAGGTACGCACCCTGTTCCGTAGCGATCTCGATTGCGCGAGCAAATTCGTCGTCGGCCTCGGAGGGGTCCGTCGCAGCGAGAAGCTCACCGCGCCATCGATGCACCTCGGGCAGCCAGAGCCCGGAGTCGAGTGCGTCGCGCGAAGCGAGCGTGCCGTCGATCAGCTCTAGAGCCTCGGCGCCGCGAAGGAGTCCGACGAGGGCCTCAACTTCGAGCGCCACGCCGACGAGCCCGAGCGCCTTCGGGAGGCCTAGCCGTCCGGCGCGAATGAGACGCACGCCTGCTTCGCCGTCGCCGAGGCGGGCGCGAGCCCACCCGTCGACGACTTCGGCCTGGGGCTGAACCACGCCGGTCGCCGTTTTCTTGGCGAGAGCCATGAAGCGCGTGCAACGACGGCGGGCCGCTTCGGGGTCGTCGTCCATGATTGCGCGCCACGAAGAGAACGCGTCGGCCCACATGGCGCTCATCGGGTCGGGGAAGCGTTCGAGCTCCGACCGCGACTCGGTGATCGCGGCGCGAGCTCTGTCGACCTCTCCCTGAGCAGTGAGCACGAGAGCAAGGAAACTGAGCCAGTTGCCGAGCTGGGGAAATCCGAACGTCGCCGCGAGGTCGCACCGCGGGATCTCGCGCCCGACCTCGACCGCTCGGCAGATCGCGGTTGCCGTGCGGGAGATGTCGCCGAGGTGCCAGCTGGCGAGGGCGAGCGCAGTGTTCCCGGCGCATTCGGCGAGCCGGTCTTCGCGCCGGCGGGCGCTGACGATGAGTTCGTCGGCGACATCGGCCGCGTCCTGGATCCGGCCTTGCATCGAAAGGTAGGCCGAGATCTCCATGAGCATGTCGGGCGAGATGGCGGACGTGTTCTCCACCCGCTCGTGCAGCTCGATGGCGCGATCGAACAGTTGCGCCGCCTTTTGATGCCCGTGACCGAGTGTGACCGCCGAGAGGTATGCCAGCCGTATCGCGATTTCGAGCTCGATCTCGTCGCGAGCGGCGCGATCGGGAAGATCACGGGCAACCTCGATCGCGCGGTTCAAGAGCTGTTCGCTGCGCTGATTCGCGTATCCGCCGAGCGCCGCCCGCGAGCCCGAGATCAGGTGCTCGATCACCGTGCGAGGATCAATGACTTGTCGCCCGGCCCACGCGTGTGCCGCGATCTCGATCGTCCTCGCCGGGTCGTCGCCATAGAAATCGATCAGCGCGTCAACCGCCGCCGCATGAAGCTCGGCGCGACGCGCCCGGGGAATCTCTTCGTATACGGCCTCCCGCGTGAGGTCGTGCGGGAACTGATGACGGGTCGCGCTGGATCCCGGCTCGATGATGCCGGCGACTGTCGCGAGATCGAACGCTTCGAGGCACGCGACTGGGCTCAGCCGTGTGAGCCGCTGAA
>JAUZEI010000239.1 GCA_030839105.1 Actinomycetota bacterium | reverse complement strand
TCGGCGCACTGACGTACCGCGACGCGAACGCGAGCAATCTCCTCGATTCGCTCGACCTCGTCGGCTCGCCCGCGTTCGCCGAACCGCCCACGCTGCCCGCGCCGCACAAGACCGGAAACTGTCAGCCCGGTACGCCGGGCGGCCCGATCCCGCCTGCCGCGGCGGTCGTGCCCGCGAGCCGGGCGTCGGCGCTCCGTATCGGCGCGACGGCCTAGCGTGGCGCGGTGGTAGTCGACGTACGTACCCGGATAGACGCACCTCGGGTCGAGCTCGACCCCGATCGGTTCTTCGCCGACGACCTACCGGCGCGCATCGACGAGCACGCCGCCGCAATCCTCCCCGCGCTCGCGTTCATCCGGCCCCGGCCGCTCGAGATGGAGGTCGAAGATGAGCCGTGGACGCTGACCGCCGACGACGGGCGCGTCACGGTGGAGCGCGGACCCCGACCCGATGCGAAGGCGCGCGTGAAGCTCGGTCGCGAGCAGCTCGCCGATCTTGTCGACGATCAACAGACGGTGATGAGCCTGTGGGCCTCGGGCGCGCTCGACCAGCGCGCGGGAACGGTCGGCCATCTTCTCGACTGGTGGCTCGTTTTGCGCGCCGCGCTCGACGGCACGCCGATCTACACGCCGGGTTCCGTCGCGCTCGACGACGCCGACGGCCGCCCACTCGACCTCGCGCGCGTGTTCCACGCCGACGACGACCGGGCCGAGATGCGCCACTTCCTCGAGACCGCCGGTTTCCTCCACATCGAAGAACTGTTCGACGAAGCGGAGATGGACGCGATCTCGGCCGACATGGATCGCGCCGCGCCCACGTACCGCGAAGGCGACGGCCGTTCGTGGTGGGCCCGCACGGCCGACGGCGACACCCGACTCGTCCGCATGCAGGGCTTCGACCGCCAGTCCGACGGCGCCCGCGCCATCACCGAGGACCCGCGGTTCCTCGACCTCGCATCGATCGCGGGCGCCGGGCATCAGTTCGGTGCCAAGCGCGCGAGCAACAAGATCGAAGCGTTGTTCAAGCCGATCGGTGTCACCGAAGGGATCTCCGACATCCCGTGGCACAAGGACTGCGGGATCGGGCGCCACTCGTACGACTGTTGCGGGCTCACGGTCGGCATCTCGGTGTCGGGAGCGGATGAGGTCTCCGGTCAGCTCTGGGTGATTGCCGGCTCCCATCGTGCCCTCGTGTGGTCGGGCATCCGTCAGCCCGACCTTGACCTCCCCGAAGTCGCGCTGCCCACGCGCACCGGCGATGTCACGCTGCACCTGAGCTGCACGATGCACATGGCGCAGCCGCCAGTGGAGCGCGAGCGCCGGGTCATGTACAGCGGCTTCGGACTCCCACCGCTTGCCGCGACCGATACCGACGCCCTCGCCGCCGCCCGCGCCCGACTCGGCGCAGTGCGCGAGGGTGCGCCGCTCACCGTTCTCGACCGTCACTTCAAGAGTTAGGACTGTTCTGTGCTCGAGTTCGACCCGCTCGACGAATACCCGATTCACCAGGTTCCGTTGCCGATGCGCTACGTCGCGACCAGCGACCGCAACGTGTACGACCGCTGCATCTACCAGGGCGTCGACCACGAAGCCGACGCGTACTTCATCACCGGCATGGGCGTGTACCCGAACCTCGGCGTGATGGATGCGTACGCGACGGTGCGGCGGGGCGACAAGCAGTGGGCGATCCGTACGTCGGGCGTGCGGCCCGACGACAAGATGAGCCAGCAGGTCGGGCCGTACCGCATCGAGGTGATCAAGCCGTTCCAGGAGCTGCGGCTCATCTGCGACGCCGACGACCATGGTCTCGGTTTCGACCTCGTCTACCGCTCCGAGTACGGGCCGATCTCGGAGCCGCAGCACATTCGCCGCCAGGGCGACCGCATCCTGCTCGAGGCGTCGCGGTTCGCGGGCGTCGGTACGTTCGAGGGCGAGCTACGCGTCGACGGCGACACCATCGCAGTGACACCCGAGCGCTACACGGCGACGCGTGACCGTTCCTGGGGTATCCGGCCCGTCGGCGAGCCCGAGCCGGCCGGGAGACCGAACGACTTCACCGGCATGTGGTGGTGCTGGATCCCGCTGCGCTTCGACGACTTCGCACTGCACGTCATCCTCGAGGAAGATCGCGACGGGCTACGCAACACCAACTTCGCCGTACGCGTGTTCCCCGAGGGTTCGGGCCGCGCGCCCGAGCAGCTGGGGTGGCCGTTGCCCGACATCCGCTACGCATCGGGCACCCGCAATCCCATCGGCGCGTCGATCGAGCTCACCAACCGCGACGGCAAGAAGTCGACGCTCGAGATCGAGCCGTTGATCGGCATCTCCTTGAACGTCGGCTGCGGCTACGGCGCCGATCCCGACTGGACGCACGGCATCTGGAAGGGCGAGAACTGGGTCGAGGGCTCGACGTATGACTACCAGGATCCGGCGGTCATCGGGCGCGCCGCGTTCTCGTTGTGGGACCACGTGGCGCGCGCCACGTTCGAAGGACACGAGGGATACGGCATCTTCGAGCACGGCTGCATCGGCGCCCACGCCCCGTCCGGCTTCGACGACCTCATGTCCGTAGCGAAATAGCCTGCCAACAGTTGGCAGGAAAACCGGCGCGTGACGCACGTTTCCCTGCCAACTGTTGGCAGGGAAATTGGCGGCGAAACCTGGGCTAGTGGGGGACGAGGCCGCCGTCTACCAGGAGTACCTGGCCGGTCATGAAGCTCGACGCGTCGGAGGCGAGGTAGAGGACGGGCCCGACCATCTCGTCGGGGCTCGCGGCGCGGCGCATGAAGCCCGCGTTCGCCATCGACTTCTGGACTTCGGGCGTGTTGGCGCGCACCATGTCTGTGTCGACGGTCCCCGGTGCGAGCGCGTTGACCCGGATGCCACGCGGCGCGAAGTCGGCGGCCATGGATCGCGTGAACGACATCATCGCCGCCTTCGCGGCGCCGTACATGGCCACGTTGGCCGAGAAGAGGAACGCACCCGCGGAGATGACGTTCACGATGGACGCATGCTCGCTGCGCTCCAGATGCGCCAGCGCGTGCTGCACGAGAAACACCGGGCCTCGCAAGTTCACGTCGAACGACTTCTGCCAGGCCTCGGCCGTGAACGCACCGAGGGGTTGGGTCAGCGCGTTGGCCGCGTTGTTCACGATGATGTCGACCCCGCCGAAACGCTCGACGGTCTCGTCGACGAGCGCGGCGGCCGCGTCGAGATCGCCCATGTGCGTCGGAACGCCGAGCGCGTCGCCGCCGCTCGCGGCGGCGAGTCCGAGCAGGTGCTCCTCCGCCTCCGCACACGCCTCGGGTTTGCGGCTGGCGACCACGACCTGCGCGCCCCCGCAGACGAAACCTTCCGCGACCGCGCGCCCGATCCCCCGGGTACCGCCCGTGACGATCACCACCCGGCCCCGTACGTCGAACAGCTTCTCGAGGCGCGCCTTGTCCATCGGGTGAAGCTAACGCAGCGGTCGGCGGCGCAGCGCGGGGTCGAACCATTCGTCGGGCAGATCAAGCGCCGTCCCCGCGCTGTGACCGCCGTCGAGCACGAGCTCGGTCCCGGTCGTGAACCGGCTCTCGTCCGCGGCGAGATAGCACACGGCTTCGGCGATGACGTCGAGCTCCGGGGGCTTTCCTCCCCCGCGCCGCACCGGGCCGGAGTCGGTGCCCACGATCTCGGGATGCATCTCGGGATTGCCGAGCATCGGGCAGACGATATTCGCGCGCACGCCCCGCTTCTTGTTCTCGAGCGCGACGACTTTGGTAAGGCCGCGCAGCGCGAACTTCGATGCGGTGTAGGCACCGGTGAGCGCCGCGCCCTGCACCGAGTCGATGGAACCGATGTTGACGATTGCGCCCGCGCCCGAAGCTCGGAGCATCGGAAGGCATGTGCGGATGCCCAGGAACGGCCCGAGCACGTTGACGCGCATCACACGCTCGAACGCGTCGGTCGCGGTGGCGTCGATCGTGGCGAGGTGCAGCACCGCGGCGTTGTTCACCAGCACGTGCAGTGCGCCTTCCGTCGCCGCGATCTCGTCGACCACCTGCCCCCAAGCCGACTCGTCCGTGACGTCGAGGTGCACGAATCGGGCCGCGTCGCCGAGCCCGGCGGCCGTGTTCTCTCCCCGTTCGTCGAGGACGTCGGCGATCACCACCCGTGCGCCCTCGTCCACGAAGCGCCGGGCGGTCGCGGCACCGGTTCCGCGGGCGGCACCGGTGACGAGTGCGATCTTGCCGTCGAGTCGATGCATCGCCGCAGTCTGCAGCACCGCTCGCGGCGCGTTCATCCCGGGCCCGGGGAGGCCGATTCACCCTCAGGCCGGGGGGTCGGGCCTGCCGATACGAATGCGATGGAATTGCGACCGACTCCGGCAAGCTGGCGCATCGCGCTCGCAACGGCGTTCGGCGCGTTCGTGATCGCCATCTGCGGTCTGGTGCTCGCCCTCGCGCTCGGCAGTTCGGCCGCGGTCGCGACCGGGATCGCGATCAGCGCGGCCGCATTCGCCACCTTCGTGCCCGCTCTGGGCGCGCTGTCGGCGACCGTCGACGTCGACCGCAACGGCGTGACCGTCCGCCGACTCGGTCGCAGCACGCGCGTCGCCTGGAGCGAGGTCGCCGACGTGCAGGTGGTCGACCGGCCCGCGAACGTGCCCGACGGCACCGAGTACCACTGGGTCGTTCCGCGCCGACCGCGGCACGTCGTAGCGGTCCCGGTACTCGTCTTGGCCGACGGCCGGATTCGTCAGCTGCCGGCGCTGGCCTCGCCGGCCGATGGACCGCGGCGCGCCGGCGCCCTCGCCCACGCCCGGGTCCTCACCGACCTGCGCGTCGCCGCTGGCCCGGGTCCGTCGACCGCCGCGATCGCACAGACGGCCTGACCGCCTGAACGCCGGACCGACTCACACGCGGGCGAGAAACGCTTCGATCCGATCACAGACGAACGCGATGTCGTCGTCGGTCAGGGCGTGGTTCAGCAGGACGAGCATGCCCCGCTCCATGACCGCGTCGGCATTCGGGACCCGGCCGCGGATGCCGTCGAGGTCCTTCGATCACCTTCAGGCCGTGCTCGTTGGCGAGGGCGCGGATGCGATCCCAGCCGGGTGCGTTGCCGGCGAGGCTCGGAATCAGGATCAAGCGCGTCTGCGCACCGATCATCGCCTCGGGCAAGATCGGTGGAGCTTGGCGGTCGCGGGCGAACAGGATCGACGCTAAGGATCCCGGACGCCGTGGGTGATGTCCCGGCTCAGCTCAGCTCAGCTCAGCTCAGCTCAGTCAGACGCGGGCGGCGAGCAGCGCGGCGGCCAGCGCGATCGTCGCCCACGACAACCAGCGCAGCGCGCGCTCGATCGGTCGTAACAGTGCTCGTTCGTCGAAGGAGACAGTGGTCCCGTCGCGCAGCGTCATCGTGCCGTCGAGACGGATGGCGCGGCGGCGCACGTAGCGGGCCTGCGTGCTCAACGATCGCTGCGCGAGCGACAAGGCGGAGGCGGCCGCGGCTGCAAGCAGGGCCGTGATGTCGAGTCGGCCGGACTGCACGAAATACGCCGTCAGTACGGGGAACGCACCCCAGGCCGCGGCGAAGCCGAGGTCGGAGTGCAGCCGGCCGCCGAAGAGCTCGAGGTTGTAACCGACGACGAGCACCGGACCCAACCCAATGAACACCATTAGTCCGACGCCGCTGCGTCCGACACCGATCAGGCCGAGTGCGAGCGCGCCGCCCAGCGCGATCGTCGCGACCGTCACCAGCACGCCGCTCGAAATGCGGGTCTGCAGCGGGCGACCGTGCAACTCGTCGAGCGCGTGCGCGGCGACACCGACCGCCAAGAAGAAGGCGACCAGCGTCGCGACCAGTCGCCCACCGTCGGTCTTCGGCGCGAGGGTCGCGCCCACGACGACATACGACAGGTGCCACGCCGTGTAGGGCGGGTGGAGGATCGTCCACCAGTCGCGCCACCCACCGGGCCGTGCGGCGTAGAAGGCCGGGCGGGGTGCGGTCACGACTCGGGCTTCCGGGCCCACATCACGATTCCTCCGCCGAGACTCATCCGGCGGACCTCCACGTCGACGAGTCCGGCCTTGCGCCACGCGTCGACGGTCCAGTCGACGGGATATCGCCGGTAGTGCGCGGAGATGTTCGGCCCGAGAAAACGTCCGACGCCGAACCACTCCCGACCGCCCGTCATGTAGCCGGCCGCGGGCAGAACCAACCGCGTGTAGAGCCACCACCAGCTTCGCCAGAATCGGCTGCGGGGCACGGCGAACTCGAGGCTCGCAACCGCACCTCCGGGCACGACGACGCGGGCCAGCTCGCGCAGTGTCGCGGCCGGATCCCCGACGTAGCGGAGCAGGTACGTGAACGTCAGCGCCTCGAAGGTCGCGTCGGCGAAGGGCAAATGCTCCGCCTGCCCGGCCACGAGGCGCACACGTTCCGTCGCATTCGCACGCGTCACGCGTTCCCGGCCCCGAGCGAGCATTGCGGGAGTGAGATCGATACCCGTGACCTCGGCCGGCGTGCTGCGCACGAGCTCGAGCGCGACACCTGCAGTACCGGTGGCGACATCGAGGATCGAGCTCGGACGGGTCGCGGCGATATGACTCACCATCTCGGTCCGCCATCGCCCGTTCTGACCGAACGACAACAGCTCGGCCAGCGCGTCGTAGCGGCGCGGCAGACCGGTGAACAGCCTCTGCGCGAAGACGTTCGGGTCGCCACCTGCCGCTCGCAACGGCGCCTCCTCGCCCCCGACGGTAACCGTCCCACCGGCGCGCCGAAAGGCGACGTTCACCCCCGCCCTGTCTCGCTCTCGATAGCTGTGCCGTACTAGCGGCGCACCAACGAGAGCGGATCAGCCGGCGGTCCCCCGATTGGCAGCCGCATGGTGAAGGTGCTGCCCGCGGGCGTCGACTCGACCTCCATCGCGCCGCCGTGCAGCTCGACGATCTGTTTCACGATGTAGAGACCCAGCCCGGTCCCCGGTACCTCTTGCTCCTGCGACCGCTTGGCCCGGAAGAACCGGGTGAAGAGGTGCTCCTGCTCGTCCAACGGGATACCGGTGCCCGTATCGCGCACCGAAACCAACGCATCGTCACCTTCGGTGCGCGTCGCGATCTCGACATGCCCGCGGGGGGAGGTGAACTTCACGGCATTGGAAAGGAGGTTGAGCAGCGCCCGCTCGAGTTGCTCACGGTCTCCGGTCAACATGCGGTCGGCACCGACGTCGACGCGTAGCTCGAGTCCTGCCTTCGCGACCGCCGGCTCGGTCGTGTCGCGAACACTGTGGATCAACTCGCGCAGATCAACCATGCCGACCGAGAGCTCGAAGATCCCGGCCTCGACGCGCGACATGGTCAGCAGGTCTTCGATCAAGGCGAGCAGGCGCCGACTGTTGCGCTCGATGATCGTCAGCATGCGGCCTTGCTCCGGAGTCGGATCTCCGGGGCCGCCGTCGGTCAGCAGCTCGACGTACCCGATGACGCTGGTCAGCGGGCTGCGCAGCTCGTGCGAGATCTTGGAGACGAAGTCGCTTTTGGCCCGACTCAGCTCGTCCATGCGATCGAGCATCTCCATCTGTAACCCGAGTGCGTCCGCGGAACGGCTCGCGGCCATCCGCAGGCGCTGGGCGCGCTCGACCAACTCGTGGGTCTTGGCGAAGAGGTCGGCGAAGAGCGCGACCTTGCCCCGCAACGCGGCCGGCACCACGGGGGCGACGATGAAGTCGACGGATCCCATCGCGTAGCCCATCGTCATCTCGCGCTCGTCACGATCGCCCGTCGTGACGAAGATGAGGGGCGTCAGGGTCGAGCGCGGCCGCGAGCGCACGAACTCCGCGACGTCGAAACCACCCGTCATCGTGCGCAGGTCGATCAGGATCACGGCGAAGTCCTGTTCGGTCACGCACCGGCGCGCGTCCGAGCCGGACGCGGCCTCGACGAGCGGATACCCGAGCGGCGAGAGCATGTACTACAGCTTGGCCCGCTCCACCCGATCGTCCTAGACGATGATCACGCTGGACTGTGGAACCGGGACGGGAGCGACGTCGACGAAGTCGTCCAACCGGAATCCGACGGATCCGGGGACCTCGATCACATCACTGTTGCTCACGACGCGATGCTGACCGGAACGCGTCACCCGATCGTCACCGATCGGTGCCGCTCAGGCGCCGCCCGTCTCGGCGCACAAGACGTTGGCATCGAAGCCGTCGGAACCGAGGTACTGAGTCATCGCGACGGGACCCCCGGTGAAGCCGCGATCCGCGCATCCCGCGATTGCGTCGATGCGCGAGGTGTATCCGGCGAGCCACTGCGGCGCGCCGAGGAAGCGGCTCTTGTCGATCTTGGTCCCGCCGGTGATCTGCAGCCACTGGTGGGCAGTCGAGTACACGCCCACCCGATCGACGCCCGCGATTCGGAGCGCGTCGATCTCGCCCGTGAGCGTGGCGACGTCGCGCTCCTTCGCAGCCCGGGTCGAGCGGCCGTCGATCGTCTGCCAGCTGTTCATGGTTTCCACGTCGAGCCACCAGTCGACATTCGCAGCGCGATGACGCGCGTTGACCCGGTCGACTCGGTGCAACCGTTGCGCGGCATCGGTCGCGGCGGTGTACGAGTGCCAGGCTGCGTTCCAGCCGTAGTCGTACGAGCAACCGATCGAATTCGGATCGTTCGCGGAACACACCTTCGGGGCGGTCTGGCCGAGTGGCCAGTGCTTCGCGCGGCGCGGCCCCGGATTGCCGGTGTTGGCGTAGAACGCGGGCGGCGCCGCGAGGCGCTTGGCCCACGCGAGCTCCGCGACCAGACACGGATTGCGCGAGAAGGAGACCCCGCCGTTGACGCCGAGGATCCCGGAGACGGCGTGGCGCTCGTCGGGCAACGGGCCGCCGCACTGCGGGAAGCTGATGTCGCGCCCGATGACGGCAGGCCGCGCCGCGACGTCACGGGCCGCGGCCGAGTGCCGGGCACGCCCCGACGATGCCGACGCGCTCGGCGCCGCTGACAGCGCGACCGTCGCCGCGCCGAGCGCGGTGACGAAGGCGAGAGAGCGAAAGATCGGGGAACAGGAACGCACGCGGTACCTCGTTGCTCGCCGCTCGCCGGTCCCCGGCGATCCTCAAGCGTAACTCTGATCGACACCAGCCCCGCAATGCGTATTGCGCCTCACCAGACACACGATCTACCGCAATCCTCCGGCGCATTACCGATCTGTGTACCGGACGCCCAACCTCGGCCGGGCGTTCCACAGTGCGCCTGACCACTGAGCGTGAGGCGAGCTCCGACCGACCCGGAGGCGGTCACGCCCGTTCGATCGGACCGTCCAGCATCCGCTGCATCAGAACCAGGTCGAGCCACCGGCCGAACTTGAAGCCGGTTTCGGGCAGCCGGGCGACCTCGACGAAGCCGAGCGTCTGGTGGAACCGAATCGACTCCGCGTTGTCCGCGTCGAGGGCACCGACAAGCACGTGGATGTCGTTGCGGCGCGCGGTCGAGATCAGCTCGTCCATCAGCAAACGGCCGATACCGTGCCGACGGAG
>JAUZEI010000233.1 GCA_030839105.1 Actinomycetota bacterium | reverse complement strand
AGCGCGCGCCGCGGGCCAGTTCGCGGGGACGACGTAGCAGTCGGTCCGGTCCGCGAGCGCCCAGAACTCGTCGGCGAACCGGAGGTCGTAACAGACGAAGAAGGAGCAACGTGTGCCTTCGACGTCGACGGTGAGGAAGTTCCCGCCGGCCGCGTAGTGCTCCTGCTCCCGCCCGTACGTGAAGGGATGGATCTTTGCGTATCGATGCGTGGCGCCGTCGGGCGCGGCGAGTACCAGTTGATTGAACGGACGGTCGGCCGCGTCAGTACGTTCGGGAACCGAAGCACAGACCCAGACACCGTTCGCGCGGGCCTGATCGACAAGGAATCGCGCGCTCGGGCCGTCGACCGGCTCCGCGATGCGATCCGTCTTCATCGAGAATCCGGTCGAGAACATCTCCGTCAATACGACGAGCCGGGCCCCGTCCGCCGCCGCGCGTTCGATCCGGGGTGCGAGGAGGGCGAAGTTCTCCTCCGGTCGTTCCCACACGATGTCGTGCTGCACACCCGCGACGATCATCGGGCGAGATTCTTCAGCCGTGTGCACGCCTCGTCGAGCACTTCGGTTCGCTTGCAGCACGCGAAGCGCACCAGGGGCGCGCCGGCGACGACGTCGTCGTAGAAGACCACGCTCGGGACCGCGACGACCCCGCACCGGTGGGGCAATGCACGACAGAACGCGAGGCCGTCGGTCTCGCCGAACGACCGGATGTCCACGGTGGCGAAGTAGGTGCCTTGTGGTTGCAACACCTCGAAGCCCGCCGCGGCCAGACCCGCGCACAGACGATCGCGCTTGTCGCGCATCTCCACGCGGAATCGGGTGAAGTAGTGATCGGGCAGGGCCAGACCCACGGCGATCGCGTACTGGAACGGGCCACTGCTCACGTACGTCAGGAACTGTTTGGCCGTCTTGACGGCGGCGACGAGCTCCGGACGGGCGCACACCCAGCCCACCTTCCATCCGGTGAACGAGAACGACTTACCACCGGAACCAATGGCGACCGTGCGATCGCGCATGTCCGGCAAGGTCGCGATCGGTACGTGCTCACCGTCATAGACGAGATGCTCGTAGACCTCGTCCGTGACGACGAGCAGATCGTGTTCCTGCGCGAGCTCGGCGAGGAGCGTGAGCTCGGCGCGGGAGAACACCTTCCCGGTGGGATTGTGCGGGCTGTTGAGCAGGATGAGCTTCGTCCGGGGCGTGATCGCGCCGCGTAAGTCGTCGGGATCGAACGCGTAGTCGGGCGCGCGCAGCGTCACGACACATCGCGACGCGCCCGACATCGCGATGCAGGCTGCGTACGAGTCGTAGTACGGCTCGAACGTCACGACCTCGTCGCCCGGACCGCAAAGCGCCAACAACGCCGCCGCGATGGCTTCGGTCGCGCCCGCGGTCACGAGCACCTCCGTACCGGAGTCGTATTCGAGGCCGTAGAACCGTCGTTGGTGCGCGGAGATCGCGGTGCGCAACTCGGGGATGCCGATACCCGGCGGGTACTGGTTGTAGCCGGCCTCGATCGCATCGATCGCGGCCTGCTTCATCACGGCGGGCCCGTCGGTGTCGGGAAATCCCTGCCCGAGGTTGATGGCACCGGTCTCGACGGCAAGGGCCGACATCTCCGCGAAGATCGTCGTCCCGAACGGCTGCAGTCGCTGGACGAGATAGGGATTCACGGTGCCGATCCTACGAGCGGTGGTGCCGAGTTCGCGACGAGCCACGGCGCGTCGCCGGCGGTGAGCCTTCTGGATCTCGGGACGATCGTCACGCGGCGGGCGGCCCTTGCGCGACGCGACGGCGCACATCCTCGATCGGCTGGTCGGGAAGGAACGACTCGCAGTACCACGTGACACCGGCGGCCGCGAAGTCGGCGGCCTGTTCCCGGCCGCCGTGCACGCACACGTCGAACGACTCCTCCGAGACGCGCTGACCGAGAATCTCGGCGACGATGCTTCGCACGTCGTCGGGCGTCAGCGGACGCTCCGGACCGAATGGCATGACGCCATCACAGCGAGCCGCGCGCCGGGCGGGTCCGCGGCGCAGCGGCGCGAGCGCCGCCGACCAGATCGGGATCCGAGGTCGCTGCAGCGGCTGCGGCAAGAACCGGACCCCGTCCACCGACGAACGAGCGCCGGCGTAGCTGACCGGTTCGCCCGACCAAAGCCGGAGCAGGATCTCGATACCGTCGTCGAGGAGCTCGGCGCGTTCGAGGTCGGAGCGCGCCTCACCGCTGAACGCGCTGAACTCGCGCCAGAAGTCGATGCCGAGCCCGACGCCGAGCACGAGGCGACCGCCGCTCAGGTGATCGAGCGTCACCGCTTCCCGGGCGACCTTCCACGGCCGCCGGCGCGGAATCGGAGTGACCAACGGGCCGAGGCGCATCCTCGTCGTGGTCACCGCGATGCCTGCCAAGGCAACCCACGCGTCGACGAACGGGACGTCGTCCTCGAAGAGGAGGTGGTCCCACATGAAGAAGCCGTCCCAACCCGCCTGCTCAGCTTCTCCGGCGAGATCCAGCAGGAAGTTCACGTCGCCGAACGTGCCGAAGGGCGGAAGGTACAACGCGTGTCGCACGGCTACCCCGAACCCCGCCGGCGACTCACGTGCTCCTGCGCCTCGGCGAGCTCGTAGACGCCGAGCTCTCGCAGTGGCTCCACCCACGGCCGGTTCGTACTGCGCCAGTACGCCCCGTAGCTCGGGTAACGGTCGACGTCGTACCCGCCGTCCCAGTCGAGCGGAAAGATGAGCGAGAAGTATTCGCGCACACGCGCGGTCTCCGCCGCCTCGACGGGATCCACGACGAAATCGACGCGCCACTGTCGCCGATCGCTGCCACCGGCGCTGCCGTGCAGCAAGTGCTCGTCGAGTGCGATGACGTCGCCCGGTTCCGTCTCGACCGCCTCCAGGACCGCCTCCAGGAGCGCGTCGTTCGCGTCGCTCGCGGAATCGACATGGGAGCCAGGCCGGACTCGCAATGCACCTGAGCTCGCCGTGACCGGTTCGAGGTACGCGAGAAATCCCACACTCGCCACGTCGAGCTCGCTGTCGCGGTGCGCTCCGCTGCCGCCGAAATAGCGAGTGCCCTTGGCGCGCACCGGAAGGACAGCGCGGCCGACCAGGCGCGCCGCGGGTCGCGCGAGTGCGTCGATCATCGACATGCTGGCCGGCGTGCGCTCGCACATCATCGGCACGTACCGGAACTCGATACCGCCGCTGCCCGTGTTGTCAGTGGCCGACAGGCGCACTCCGTCCGCCAACGCGCGATCTACCTCGTCCGACAATGGCCCGGGATCGAACGCGGCGCGCAGCACGACGAATCCCCCCGCCCGAAAGTCGGCGCACGCCGCTTCGTCGAGCGCAACATGGTCGATCACGACTGCATGATGGCCCGTGAGGGCGGATCGGCGTAGTTCTTTCGGGAGCCGTCCGATCGACCGTGCCGACGGCGCCGAGCCCGACGGGCACTCACGCGTCGGTTGTGATCGCGCCCAGGATCGTGTCCGGCGTCAATGGCGTCCGGTCGATGGTCGCTCCGACGAGCGCGAGGGCATCCGCCACCGCATTGAAGATCGCAGGCGGTGAACCGATGGCACCGCCCTCACCCATGCCCTTGTGGCCGCCGGGCGTGGGCGACGGCGTCTCCACGTGCCCGTATTCGATCGTCGGGACTTCCGTGGTGGTCGGCAGCAGATAGTCCATGAAGGTCGTCGTCAGGGGGTTCCCGTCGTCGTCGTAGACGAAGTGCTCGTACAGCGTTCCGCCGATGCCCTGCACGACCCCGCCTGCGACCTGACCCTCGACGATCATCGGGTTGATCATTACTCCGCAGTCCTCGCTGACGACGTAGCGGAGAATCGACACGACGCCGGTCGCGCGGTCGATCTCGACCGTGCACGCATGACACGCGTTCGACCACGAGAACGGCGGCGCCTTGAACGTGGCCGTCGCCTCGAGTCCGACCTCCATGCCTTCCGGCAGTCGTGCAGTTTCGAGATGCGCGATACGCGCGACCTCGGTCCACGCGACCGAGCGGGTCGGCGTGCCCCGCACCGCGATCTGCGCATCGGCGATCTCGAGGTCGTCGGGCGCGGCCTCCATGAGATGGGCGGCAATCTCGATCGCCTTGGCGCGCACGACCGCGCACGCGTTGCGACACGAGTTGCCGGCAATGACGGCCGTGCCACTGCCGCCCGTGCCGCGTCCGTATGCGGTCACGGCGCTGTCGCCCTGCACGATCGTGACGTCTTCGTAGTCGATGCCGAGCTCCTCGGCCACGACCTGCGCCATCGTCGTCTCGATTCCCTGGCCGTGCGCGCCGGTGCCGAGTGCGACGGTCACCTGACCGTTCGGGTTCACCCGCACCACCGCGGTCTCGGTGCCCATGGGGTCCATCATCCCGGTGCTCGGCTCGACGTAGAGGCCCAAACCAATTCCGACGAGGCGGCCCTCCTCGGCGAACAGGCGCCGCTGTTCGGAGCGGAAGGCGTCGTAACCGATGATCTCGGCCGCCTGCTCCAGCGTCTCCGAAGGGCTCACCATGTCGAGCGGTAATCCCGTCGGCAGCGTGTACGGCAGCTCCGCGGTCGGGATGACATTGCGCCGCCGCCAATCGAGTGGGTCCATGCCCATCGCCCGCGCGGCGGCGTCGACCATTTGCTCGCGAGCGACGGTCTCGAACATCCAGGGTCCGCGGTACGCGCCGCGGCCGCACGTATTGGTCCACACGGACCGTGTCCGGAGCGACGCGAGCGCGCACTTGTACGGACCC
Organism: Actinomycetota bacterium; assembly: GCA_030839105.1. GTDB lineage: Bacteria > Actinomycetota > Acidimicrobiia > IMCC26256 > PALSA-610 > PALSA-610. Next base: position 8,098 of record JAUZEI010000233.1, on the reverse strand, counting down.
GTGAACAGCAGCCCCACAAGCGCACCCGCGCCGCCGGTCGCACCGACCGGGAACGCGCCGGCGTCCTCGATGTGATCGATGTAGGTGCCGAGGAGTCGTCCGTCGCCGTCGAGCGCGAAGGTGCATTCGGCGACATCGGCGCGGGCGTGATTGGAAGCGATGAGGTTCTCGCGCCGGTCCTCGATCCACTTCAGTGTGCGCCCGAGCCGGCGCGCCGCGAGCGCAACGGTCATCTCCTCGCGCGGCGTGAAGAACTTCTGCCCGAAACCGCCCCCCACGTCGTGGCCCTCGACCCGCACGAGATGGGCGGGAACGCCGGTCACGCGCGACATGGCCTGCTTCGCCTCGTGCGGATTCTGCGTGCTCATCCACGCGTGCAGCTCTCCCACGCTGGGTTCGTACTCGACCACTACACCGCGCGTCTCCATGGGAACCGGCGTGTGCCGATGCTGGCGAAAGATGCGCCGCACGACGTTGTCTCCGGCGAGAACGGCTTCGAGCTCCGGCGAGATCGGGAACACCATTTCGGCACCCAGGTTCGTCCCGAGCTCCGGGTGCACGATCGGGACACCGTCGTCGAGCGCGTGCTCGACGTCGATCACCGCGGGATCACTGTCGATCTCGACCTCGACGAGATCGGCGGCATCTTCGGCGACATAGCGACTCGACGCGACGATCAACACGATGGGCTCGCCCACGAACCGGACGTCGCCGTCGGCGAGCGGCCGCAGCGGTGCCCCCGGCGTCGTCAACAGCAGCGTCGGCTGCATGTTTCCGGCGTGCGGGTTGAGATCGGCCGCGGTGAGGACGGCGGTCACACCGTCGAGCGCGGCTGCCGCTTCGGTGTCGACCCGAATGATGCGGCCGCGAGCAACGTCGCTGCGGACGAAGGTGCAATGCAACATCCCCGGCAGCACCACGTCGTCGACGTAGCGACCGTGGCCCGTGAGCAGGCGCGGATCTTCGCGACGCTTCACCGACTGGCCGACGAACCGCCCCGCGGTCGAGGTGGTCATCGGCCTTCCGCCGCGCGCTTCACTGCGCCGATGATGCCCTGGTAGCCGGTACAGCGGCAGAGGTTGCCCGAGAGTGCTTCACGGATCTCGGTCTCCGACGGTTTCGGGTTTTCCTGCAGCAGCGCGGTGACCGACACCACGAAACCCGGCGTGCAGAAGCCGCACTGCAATCCGTGCTCCTCGCGAAACGCGTCCTGCACAGGCGACAGAGCTCCGTCGGGTCCGCCCAGTCCCTCGATCGTCGTGACCGCGGCGCCGCCTGCCTGCACTGCGAAGATGAGGCAGGCGCGCACTGCCTCGCCGTCGAGCAACACCGTGCACGCACCGCAGACGCCGTGCTCGCAACCGAGGTGCGTACCGGTGAGGGCGCACTCCTCCCGCAGGAAGTCGGCGAGGGTGCGGCGGGCGTCGACCACACCGCGGCGCCGCTCGCCGTTCACCGTCATCTCAACCGGCAACACGTTGACCCTCCTGGGCGCGGGTGACCGCGCGTTCGACGAGATGGCGCGCGATACGGGTCCGGGTCGACGCAGTCGCGTGCACGTCGGCGGGCGGATCGAGATCACGCACGGCCGACTCCGCGACCTCCGCCGCGCCCGCCCCCGCGAGCCACGCCTCCTCCGCATCACGCGCCCGGACCGGAGTCGAGCCGACGCCGAACAATGCAATACCGGCCCGGCCGTCGGTTATCGCACACGCGACGCCCGCGAGCGCGAAATCGCCGTGCCGGCGCGCAACCTCTTCGATCGCGAACCCGCTCCGCGCGGGCCACACCGGAAAGCGGGCCGCGACGAGGAGCTCGTCCGGTTCCGCGGCGGTCGTCCATGTGCCGACGAAGAAGTCGTCAGCCGTGAGTCGGCGGACCGCGCCGCCGGGGCTCGCGAGCTCGAGCTCGGCTCCGAGCGCGACCGCGACGGCCGGATACTCCGACGCAGGATCCGCGTGGGCGAGTGAGCCGCCGACCGTGCCCCGATTCCGGATCTGGAAGTGGCCGATGAGCGGCGTGGCCTGGGCGAGCAACGGTACGGCGGCGGCGATCGCCGCATCCCGCTCCATCACCCGCTGTCGAGTACAGGCCCGCACGACCAACGTCCCGTTCTCCCGCCCGAACCCGGAGAGCGCGGCGACCCGGTTGACGTCGACGAGATGCTCGAACCGCGTGAGGCGCAGCGCGAGCATCGGCACCAGGCTCTGACCACCGGCCAACACCTTGGCCTCGTCGCCGTGTTCGGCGAGGAGCCCGCAGACCTCGTGGATCGTCTCCGGCGCGTGATACTCGAACGGCGCAGGCTTCATGCGCTCCGGACGCTACCGCCGAGCTGACATCGGCGTCAGGTTTGCATCCGGCGACGACGTCGGTGTGCGGGTGTCGACCGTCGGGACCGACTCGTGTACCCGGTCGAACAACACGACGATGGCAACGACGATCGGCAGCGACAGCGAGACGATCATCCCGATCTTGTCGGCACCCGGCATTGCCATCGTCAGATGCCGTAGGTGGTACACGAGGTGCGGTACCGAATAAACGATCCACGACACCCCGGCGATACGACTGATCGCGCGGGTGCCGGCGAAGATCGCACCGACCGTCAGCACGAACAGCGCGAGATTGAGCGCACCGAAGTCGCGGATCAGGTGCTCGTTGTAGCGGCCGTCCATCGCCACCCAACCGCGACCGAACGGGAAGTCGGTGTAGAAGTACCGTGGAAAGAATTCGGCCTGGACGCCGAGCGCGAACGCGCTGGCGGCGAGAAGCCAGAGCATGAGCCGCACCCGGCCCGGGAGCGCGGGCTCGACGCCGCGTTCCCGCACGATCTTGCGGTAGCCCTCCCGCACGCTCGGAGACAGGGGCCGCCAACCGGTCGCGTCTTGAAACGCGCGGCTCGAGACGCGTTGCGAGGCGCTCAGGTAGCGGGCGTTCTTCGGCGCGAGCCACTTCGGGGGAATCCGCAGGCGCCGGCGACCGACCGCGGCGGCGAGCGCCTCCGTCTGCTCAGCGCGCCGAAGCGGTTCACTGTCGACGACGTCGTACGTGCCGGCCGGAGCATCGAGCGCCCGCAGGACGGCGGCGGCCGCGTCATCGGCGTCGATCACCGGCGAATAGATATCCGCGCCGCCCACGTCGAGCAGCAGGCCGCGCCGAGCCCAGTTCACCAGCGCGACGCTCTGGTCGGCTTCAGGCGCGTAGAAGCGCCCGAAGCGCAACACCACTCCCCGCCCACCATTCGCACGGAACCGGGCGACGTTCGCTTCCGCGGCATCGATCCCGCCGGCGAGGTCGGACGCCGCCAACGGCGTCGAAGCCGCGTCGATCCACCCGGTGCCGTGCTCTCCGTACATGAAGGCGAGCGACTCCTGTACGAAGACGCTCGCACCGGCTGCCAGCGCGGCATCGACGAGGTTGCCCGACGCGATGCGCCGGATGCGCTCGTTCTCTTCCCATGCGGCCGCGCGCGTCATCTGCGCGATCGGTGGGATCTTCGTGGTGACATTGACGACCGCATCGTTCCCGGCCACCGCGACGCGCAACGCGTCGAGGTCGAACAAATCCACGCGCACCGGCCGGGCGCCGAGCGATTCGAGCAACGCGTCCTTTTCCGGCGATCTCGAAACCGCGGTGACCTCGTGGCCGGCCGCAACGAGCCGGTTCACGGCCCGCCGCCCGATCACACCTGTCGCGCCCGCCACGAACACCCTCATCGCGCGTCTCCTCTCGGTGCCTGGAATCCGGATAATACATATCCGGATTCCGGGTGTCGAGACCAGGAGGCAGAATGATCGGCGGCGCAGGCGAGAGGAGCTTGGGCGTGGAATCGATCGCGCGGAGCGAGGCCGACGGGGGCTTGGCGCACACACCGGAGCCGCCCTATTGGGCCGTCATCTTCTCGGCGCGCCGCAACCGCCGGCCCGGCGACCAGTTCGACGAGACCGACAAACGGATGATGGCGTTGGCGGCGCGTCAGCCCGGCTACCTCGGGGTGGAAACCGCCTCCACGGACATCGGTATCACGGTCTCGTACTGGGCCGACGAGGAGTCGATCGCGGCGTGGAAGCGCAATGCCGACCACGCGTTCGCGCAGTACGAGGGTCGGACCCGCTGGTACGACGCCTACGAGTTGCGGATCGCGCGCGTCGAACGCGCGCACAGCTTCGTCCGGGACGGACAATGAACGTCATAGCAGTCCCGCCCGAACGCATCGACCTCGACGCCGACACGTATCTCCGATGGCTGAGAGTCGGTGATGCCGAAGCGGTCGCTCGCGCGGTCGACGAGAGCCTCGATCACCTGAAGCCGTGGATGCCGTGGGCCGATACGCAATCGACCGACGTGACGTTCCAACGGAACCGGCTGCGTCAGCAATCGCAACAACGCGAGCGCACCGAGGAGTGGCAGTACGGCCTCTTCCGCGTCGCCGACGAATTGCTTTTGGGCTCGTTCGGACTCATGACGCGCCGCGGACCCGGCACCCTCGAGATCGGCTACTGGCTCCATCCCGACGTCGGAGGCCGCGGCTACGCGACCAATGCGGCTCGGGCACTGACCACGATCGGCCGGCGCGTACGAAGCATCAAGCAGCTGATCATCGTGTGCGACGAGGCGAACACGCGTAGCGCCGCCATCCCGCAACGCATCGGCTACACCCTGCAGCGCGTCGAATCCCGCACGCCCGAAGCATCCGGCGAGACCGGGCGGATGCAGATCTGGGTCTTCGAAGGAAGTACTCCGACCGCTACGCGGTGAACGGGACGGCTTGCTCGATGCGCGCCATGACATCGTCGTCGAGCCGGGCGGCAACGTCGAGCGCAGCCATGTTCTCGTGCACCTGCGACGCCCTGCTCGCGCCTGTGATCACGGTCGACACGTGTGGATTCTTCGTGCACCACGCGAGAGAAAGTTGCGCGAGGGTGCAGCCCAACTCGTCGGCAACGACCTTGAGCTTGCGCACCTTGTCGTTCGTCTTCGGGTCGGTGAGCATTCCCTGCAGCCATTCGTAGCCGGGCAACTTCGCACGCGAGCCTTCGGGCATGCCGTCGAGGTACTTGCCCGTGAGTAGCCCGGACGCGAGCGGGCTCCAGATGGTGAGGCCGAGCCCGATGTCGTCGTAGAGCCGCGCGTACTCGAACTCCACGCGCATGCGATGCACCAGGTTGTACTGCGGTTGCTCAACTATCGGCTTGTGCAGGTGATGACGCTCGGCAATCTCCCACGCGGCGCGAATCTCGTCGGCTGCCCACTCGGAAGTACCCCAGTACAGCGCCTTGCCGCTGGAGACGATGTCGCTCATCGCCCACACCGTCTCCTCGATCGGCGTGTTCGGGTCGGCGCGGTGGCAGAACAGGAGGTCGACGAAATCGAGGCCGAGTCGTTCGAGCGAACCGTCGATCGCCTGCATGAGGTACTTGCGGTTCAGCGTGTTCTTCATGTTGGGCTGGTCGTGCAGGCCCCAGAACACTTTGGTCGAGATCACGTAGCTCTGGCGCTCCCAACCGAGCTGCGCGATCGCTTCGCCCATGATGCTCTCGGACTTGCCGCCCGCGTACGACTCCGCGTTGTCGTAGAAGTTGACGCCGGCCCCATGCGCGGCGTCGAGACATTCCATTGCGGTGTCGACGCCGAGTTGGTCGCCGAACGAGACCCACGAACCGAATGACAACACACTGAGATGCAGGCCGCTGCGACCGAGGCGTCGATATTCCATGGCGCCGACCGTACCCTGGCGCCGTGCTGCTCAAAGTCGTCGTCGAAACCTCGCAGGCCGTCGGCGCGACGCGTTCGCGCAAGGCCAAGATCGAGGCGCTCGCGGCGGTGCTCGGGGCCTGCGCCGCCGACGAGATCGCCACCGTCGTCAATCTCTTGACCGGTGAACCGCGCCAGGGACGGATCGGTGTCGGGTGGGCGACGCTCTCGGCGGTGCGCCGCGATTCCGACCCGTCCGACCCGTCCGACCCGTCGGAGCCGTCGGTGCCTGAACCGAACGTGACGGTCACCGAGATCGACGCTGCGTTCGACCACATCGCGGCGACGACTGGTTCGGGATCGGCGGGCGCGCGTCAGGAGATCCTCGGTGCACTCTTCGCGCGCGCCACGCCGGCGGAGGCCGACTTCGTCGTCCGGCTCCTGACCGGCGAGCTCCGCCAAGGTGCGCTCGCGGGGCTGATGGCCGACGCGATCGCGCGCGCGGCCGACGTTCCCGCCACCGCCGTGCGGCGGGCGGCGATGCTGGGTGGCGACCTCGCCGACACCGCCCGCCGTGCACTCACCGGCGGTGAAGCCGCGCTCGTCGAGGTCGGCTTGGAAGTACTGCGTCCGGTCCAGCCCATGCTCGCGGCCAGTGCGGCAACGGTTGCCGAGGCGCTGGTGGCCACCGGACGCGCGTCGGTCGAATGGAAGCTCGACGGCGCGCGCATCCAGGTGCACCGCGCCGACGACGAGGTACGAGCGTTCACGCGCAACCTCAACGACGTGACCGCGCGCGTGCCCGAGGTCGTCGAGGTCGTTCGACAGTTTCCCGCTCGCAGGTTCGTGCTCGACGGTGAGGCAATCGGCCTGACCGACGACGCGCTCCCCCGCCGGTTCCAGGACACGATGAGTCGCTTCGGCACCGACGACGCGACGAGCCATGCCATGACCCTCGCCCCGTTCTTCTTCGACGTGCTGCATCTCGACGGCGAAGATCTGCTCGACCGGCCGCTCGGCGAACGGGCGGCGATACTCGCCGGGCTCGTGGGCGAATGGCGAGTGCCGGCCGTGGAGACCGACGACCCGGAGGTCGCCGAAGCGTTTCTCGCCGCCGCGCTGGCAACGGGCCACGAGGGTGTGATGGTGAAGGCGCTCGCCTCGCGCTACGACGCCGGGCGGCGCGGCGCACTGTGGCGCAAGGTCAAACCGGTGAAGACTCTCGATCTCGTCGTGCTCGCCGCGGAGTGGGGACACGGCCGCCGGCGGGGCTGGCTGTCCAATCTGCATCTCGGCGCACGTGAACCCGAGACGGGCGAGTTCGTCATGGTGGGAAAGACGTTCAAGGGTCTCACCGATGAGCTGCTCACATGGCAGACGGAACGGCTGCAGCAGATCGAGGCCCGCCGGGACGACTACACCGTCTACGTGCGTCCGGAGCTCGTCGTGGAGATCGCGCTCGACGGCGCGCAGGTGTCGACGCGCTACGCGGGTGGCGTCGCACTCCGGTTCGCACGTGTACGCGCGTATCGCCCCGACAAGACGGCTGCCGACGCCGACACGATCGACGCGGTGCGCGCCCTGCTCGCGCCGTGACGACAACGGGCGCGGGACGGACCATCCCTAGGCGCCCGTCAGCTGGTTCATGTACTGGTTGAGATCGAAGTAGTCGCGCCACTTCGCGATCTTGCCGTCGCGTACCTCGAACGTTCCCATGACCGGCAACTCGATCGTCACGTTCGGCAGCACGAACACGTCGACGCGTTCGGTCAGCACCGTGTCGCCTTCACCCACGATGTTGAGCACGCGGAACTCGATGCGTTCCACACCGGTCGTGAACATCGCGAAGACGGCCTTGATGGCTTCGGGGCCGACCGCGGGCTCGACGGGGATGTTGTGGTAGATCGCATCGTCGGTGAAGTACGCGACGATCTCGTCGACACTCGCACCCTTTCCGAACTCGTCGCAGAACCGCTGTATCAAATCAATCGCGTCACTCATGGGAACCGACGATAATGACTGGTCGTGGGAACGTCACTCTTCAGCCGGGGAACCGCCGTCGAAACGGCCGGCGCGGGCCGCTACACCGCCGACATCGGCGACCACTGGAACTGTCCGATTGTCCCCCAGGGCGGGATCCTCGCGGCCACGGCCGCGCGCGCGATGGAAGCCGCGCTGGGCGAGCCCGCGCAACTGCTTCGCAGCTTGAACGGTGTGTTCGCAGGTCGCGTCGCGCACGGTCCGATCGAAATCGCAGTCGAGGTGCTGCGCCGCGGTCGATCGATGTCGCAGTTGCGCGTCGCACTGCGCAACCCCGGTGCGGATTCCGGCTTCGACGCGCTCGGGGTGTTCGGATCCGAACGTGAGGGCTTCTCGTTCACGGACGCCCGCCTGCCCGACGGAA
>JAUZEI010000213.1 GCA_030839105.1 Actinomycetota bacterium | reverse complement strand
GCTCGCGAGCCCGCCGGTGGCGGAGCGGGTCACGTGGGCCGTGGTCGACCGCAACGCACGTAAGGGAACCGGGCCGTCCGATCACGCCCCGGTGATCATCGACCTGCGCGACTGAGGCCTGTCCCGGTCGCCGAACGGCGAATAATCTCCCGGATCGTGGCTCAGAGGCCGGGGGCGGTGAAGTCGAGGGCGCGGCGGGCGAGGGCGGGGACGCCCGTCTCCAACGCGGCGAAGTACGCGTCGTCGCTCGTGCCCGCACGGAAACGCGCGAACGATCCCTCCATCACGCACGCGAGCTTGAACAGGCCGAGCACGCAGTAGAACCCGATGTTCGACACGTCCCGACCGGTTTGTTGCGCGTAACGAGCGACCAACTCGGCCCGGGTCGGGTAATCGGCGTCGGGGGGAAACGGTGAGCCGCCCGCGAGCGACGCCGGCTCCCCCGGTTCGATCCAGAGCCCGACCATCCATCCGAGATCGACCAACGGATCGCCGACCGTCGACTGCTCCCAGTCGACCACCGCGACCAACTCGACCGGCAGGTGCGGGGCGAACATGACGTTGTCGAGCTTGTAGTCGCCGTGGATGACCGCCGGCGGTTGCATGGGCGGCGTGTGCGCCTGGAGCCAGCGACCCGCGGCGTCGACGTCGGGCAGCGGGCGCGTCGCGTACTTCTCCAGCTGTCCGAGCCAGCGCGGTACCTGGCGTTCGAGGTAACCGTCGGGCCGGCCGAAGTCGCCAAGACCGCCGGCCTGCCAGTCGAAGGCGTGGATGCCGGCCAGCGCGTCGACGAGCGCGTACGAACATGCTCTCGGCGCGACCGGATCGCCCGCGAGCGGCGCGGGCAGTTGCTCGCGCACGACGACGCCGTCGACCGGAGCCATCAGGTAGAACGGCACACCCAGCACGTCGGGATCGACACAACACGCGATCGGTTCGGGAACCGGCACCGACGCGTTGCCGTAGAACGCACGCAACAATCGGAACTCGCGGCGCATATCGTGGGCGGTCGGCGACAACGGCGTACGCGGCGGACGACGCAGCACGAAGACACGATCGCCGCGCGCGACCCGGAACACTTCGTTCGAATGCCCGGTCGTGATCCGCTCGACAGTGAGCGGAGCACCGCGCTCCAGTTCTTCGGCGTCCATCCAGGTAGCGAGGCGTTCGGGATCGACGAGCGGCTCCATGCAGTCGAGTCTTGCATCCCTCGGTTGCGCGGCTCATCCGTACTGGTCATCCGAACACCGGTACGGCAACGAACACTGCACGAACCTTCGACAACACGGCGCAGCCGACCGAAACGGGCGGCGCGGCCGCAGTCGACCATCGATGAAGGAGACAGCCATGTCGCTCGTACGTCTACTCCCCGCGTGGTTGCACGCAATCGCCGACTATGCGGTCGGCGCCGGATTGATCATCATCGCCCTCGCCGTCGGCGGGAGCGGCAAGGCCGTGGCCGCGGGTGTCGTGGTCGGCGCAACGGTTCTGCTCGTGAGCATGCTGACGAAGTACCCGCTCGGCGTCGCCAAGGTGTTGCCGTTCACGGTGCACTCCGCCGGCGACTATCTCGCCGCCGCGCTCCTGCTCGTTGCACCCTTCGCACTGAACTTCCGCAGCAGCGACACCGGACTGACGGCCGTGTACATCATCGCCGGCATCGCCGTGCTGGGCGTGAGTCTCATCACCAACTACCAGTACAGCGAGAAGCGCGACTGGAACGGACGGGTTCCCGCAACCGCCTGACCGCCCCCCTCGGTCACGTGGATGCGTGGATGCGTGGATGGTGCCCGGCCCTCTCGGCCGGGCACCTTCGCGTCACCTCGCGTCCATACCAACTTCGGGATGGCGAAAGGTCCTGATCACGTGTAGCGCGTGATGTACCCGCGCTTGCGGAAGGCGCGCAGCATCGCGACGAGGAACCACATCGAAAGGCCGAGCATGACGAGCGAGCCGATCGCCGCGATGGACACTTGCGTCCAATCGGTGCCGTGCCGGTCGACGAGCGAACGCAACGCGGTGAACGCGTGCGTCGTCGGCAACGCGAGCGCGACGGGCTGCATGACCGTGGGCAGCGCCTTGGTCGGATAGAAAACGCCCGAGAGCGGGAGCAGGACGAACATCACGCCCCACGCCAGTGCCTCGGCGCCGGTCCCGAACCGCAGCACGAGGCCCATGACGAACAGCGAGATCGCCCAGCCGACCACCAGCAACACCACCGCGATCGGGATCAAACCGACGCCGAGCGACCAGGTGTGGAACGAGAAGAACGCGAAGGCGCCGATCACCATCACGCCCACACCGATGACGAGCTTGATCATCCCGAACAGCGCGACGCCGCCGAGATACTCGACTTCGCGGAGGGGCGTGACCATGAGGTTCAACAGGTTGCGGGTCCAGGTCTCCTCGAGGAGCCCGGTGCTCATCGCGATCTGGGACTGGTAGATGACGTGCCACAGCACGATGCCCGCGAGGAGGTAACCCGAAGCCTTCGCGGCCGGGGTCGAGCCCGACGTTCCGACGAACGCGGCGAGAGATCCGAACAACAGGACGTCGACGAGCGGCCACAACGACACGTCGAAAAGGCGGTGCGGACTCCGCACGAGCACGTAGGCGTGTCGGCGCGCGATCGCACGCATGCGCAGCCACGACTTCGCCCGCGCGGTCATCGCGTCGGGCGAGATTGTCGGCGCAATCGGAGGATTGGTCATGGGTGGTCGCTTTGCTGAGCGCCGGTCGGCTCGTGCCGTTCGGCGAGATGAAGGAAGACGCCGGCCAGATCGCCGCGCCCGTACGCGGCCGCCACGGTGTCCGGGTCGCCGTCGGCGACGATGTGTCCGTGCGAGAGGAAGACGACGCGTTCGCACACTTCGACCACGTCGCTCATGTCATGGCTCGTCATCAAGAGCGCCGTTCCGTCGCGGTCACACAGGTCGAGGAGTCCCTCACGGACGCGGCGCGCGACATCGGGATCGAGGGATGCAGTGGGCTCGTCGAGCACCAACAGGCGCGGTCGGTGCAACGTGGCGCGCACGATGCCGATCAGCGTGCGCTGCCCGGACGAGAGCTCGGTGCCCATCGCGCCTGCAAGGTCGGCGATCCGGAACCGTTCGAGGCCCGCTTCGATCAACGGATTCGGTTCGGCGATGCCATACAGCTGCGCATAGAGGCGCAGGTACTCACGGACCCGCATTCGTTCCGTGAGCGGCAGGTAGCCCGCGGCGAAGCCGACGCACTCGGCGGCGCGGCTCCGCTGATGCGCGAGGTCGAATCCGCAGATCGAGACCGCGCCTTCGTCGGGCGAGACGACGCCGAGGATCATGAGCAGCGTCGTGGTCTTGCCGGCACCGTTCGGGCCGAGGAGCGCGACGCGCTCGCCGGCGTGCACGACGAGGCTGATCCCGTCGACGGCCCGGTCGCGGCGATAGTCCTTGACGAGGCCGCGCGCATCGAGAACCACTTCGTCGGCCATGTGCCGAACGGTACCTTCCCTGCGTGACCGACCCGACGGTAATTGCAGTTGACTGGTCCGGCGCCAAGCGCCCGAATCTCAAGAGCGGCATCTGGCTGGCGCAGGTGCGAGACGATCGGCTCGTCGAGAGTCGAGCGCTCAGGACGCGTGAGGAGGCGATCGACCACCTTCTCGGGCTCACGTCGCCGTTCATTGCCGGATTCGACTTCTCGTTCGGCGTTCCCGAGTGGTTCGCGACCGAGCGGGGATGCTCGACCGTGGACGACGTGTGGGCAGCAGCC
>JAUZEI010000205.1 GCA_030839105.1 Actinomycetota bacterium | reverse complement strand
ACATTGCTGCGGCCTGGTGCTCGTCGATGTCGGGCCATGCGAACTCGGACGACTCCTGCGCGAGCAGCTCGGAGTAGCGCGCGACCGGACGGTCGGTACCGAGCGCGGCCGCGTCGCCGTCGCCCACGATCACGAAGCATTCGACCGAGGTCAGGTCGGAGGCGATCTTGGCCAGCAGCGGCACGAGTGAGTCGTCGACGATGATGACTTTGTCCTCGCCGTGATTGATGACGTACGCGAGCTGCTCGGGAAACAGCCGGATGTTCAACGTGTGCACGACCGCGCCCATCGAAGGGATCGCGAGGTACACCTCCATGTGCTCCTGGGAGTTCCACATGAACGTGCCGACCCGGTCGCCGCCCGTCACGCCGAGCCGGGCCAGCGCACCGGCCGCGCGACCGGCGTTGTCGGCGATCGTCGCGTATGTGGCGCGCCGCGGACCGTTCTCGGTCCAGGTCACACATTCGGCATCGCCGTAGACGGTGCGACCGTGGCGCAATACCGCAGTAATGGTGAGCGGAAACTCTTGCATCGTGCTCGGCAGCATTGCGCCTCCAGGGTTCCGCTTCAGTTCGATGCGAAGCGTAACGCCGTATCACTCCTACGGCGATTGGCCCTTCACCAACCGAGAATCGCGCCGATGGACAGCCCGATGACGAACAACGCGCCCGCCCGCCGGGTGACGAGGAACGAGAGCGCGGCGAACCACAACGGCCATACCGGGTTGGGCATCGGAGACACCGCGGGCTTGGGTTGCGAGTAGTACCCGAACGTGCGCCGCAGGACGGGGAACGAGAGCACGACCAACAGCGACGCAACCGGGAGCACCCGGGCGATGACGAGGGCGGCGATCGAGAGGTAGAAGCCGACGAACATCGCCTGCGTGAACCGGCGCGCCGCGGCCTCACCCACGATCACCGGCAACGTGTGCGTGCCGTCAGGCGCGTCCCACGGGATCTTGTCGATGTGCTTGCCCATCAACACCGTGGTGCACAGGAGCGCGTAGGGCAGCGATGCGAGGACGACCGCACCGGGGATCGTTCCGGTCGCGGCGTAGTAGGCGCCCCCGACCATCAACGGACCCCAGACCACGAGCACGGTGGGTTCACCGAGACCGTGCTTCTTGAGCCGCAGTGGTGGCGCCGTGTACGCGGCCGAGAGGAGGAACCCGCCGAGCGCGAAGCCGACGATCGGCCACCCGCGTGCCACGGTCAGCACGATCATGATTGCGAGGCACAGCGCGTTGACGACGAGCGCGCACCCGGCGAGCCCTCTACGCGTGATGACGCCCGACAGGACGGGATGCGGTGAGTAGAGGTTGCGGGGGTAGTCGTCGCGGTCGGTACCGACCTGCAGATCGAACAGGTCGTTCATCAAGTTGTTGGCCATGTGGGCAAGGACCATTCCTGCGGCCGCGAGCGCGAACCAGCCCCAGGAAACGTCGGCGTCGCGGTAGACCGCGAGGAGACCGGCGATCGCAGCCGAGACCAGCGTCATCGGAAGCACCCCGGCCCGGGTCAAATACAGCCATTTCGACACCGGATCGAGGCGCCCGGGGGGTGGGTTGGTCGTGGCGAGCACATATCGCCAACTGTGAAAAAGGCCACCCGAGGACGCACTCTTCGCGGATTGCGCTGCAGAAGTGTCCGTCATATGGCGAAGCCTAGAAGGCAAAACGAAAAGCGCGCCTCGAGGTCAACCTCCGGACAGTGCTCACGACACCAGCGAATGCGACACCAGCGAGGAGGTGGAGCGAGTGACGATGACGATGACGAGCGGAGCCGGGACGAGCGGAACCGAAGCGGGTGCACCGACCGGCGAGGTCCAGGTGCTGCCGCTCTCGTTGACGATGGCGGAGGTCCGCCTCGCCACCGGTGGCGCCGGCACCAGCATCGGCAAGGTCTCGGCTCGCGGCGGGCGCTGGTTCTGGCAGCACCGGGACGGAGAGCAGAGCTCCCCCATCGCCACCAACCGCACCGCCGCCGCCAACGCGCTCGCCGAGTACCACCGGGCGTTCAAGGCACCGCCTGCACCCGCGCCGCCCGTGCGCCGCCTGCTGTTCGGCTAACCGCCGTAGTTCATGCGCGTGTCCTCCATGCGGAGGACTTCGGTCTCCTCGTCCTTCAAGAACCCGGCGTTGACGACCTCGCCGAGGAAGAGCGTGTGGTCGCCGATGGTGACGGGCTGACGCACCTCGCACTCCACGTAGGCCACCGACTGCGCGAGCACGGGCGCACCCGTCGCCGCGCCGTCGATGTACGCGAACCCGTTGAGCGTGTGCTGCGCGAGGTCGACGTCGACCGGCTTGGTGAACTTTCGGACGATCGCGCGGTCCTCACGGTCGATCAGGCACAGACTGAACACACCGCTTGCGGTGATGAGCTCGTGGGTCAGCGCGTGGTCTTCGACTCCGATGCCGATCCACTTCGGATCGAACGACACCTGCGTCGCCCAGTTGAGGGTCATGCCGTTCCGGCGCTCGTCCTTGTCGGTCGTGCCGACGACATAGAGCCCACTCGGCATCTTCCAGAGCACGCGGCGGCGCAGCCGGTCGTACTCATCGGGATCGGCATCCGGCGGAAATGGCGGAACCGGACCTTCTTTGACGGGCATCCGGCGAGGCTATGCCCTACCCCTCGGCCACCTGCCTTGGGTGGCAGCGGCGCGAAGCGCCGTCTCGACCCGCGACCCCGGAGGCATTCCCGCGTGGAGGCGAGCTGGGTTCGAGAGCGGAGAAACCGGCGGACTCGACTCAGCCGGCGCGGCCGAAGTCGTCCTCCAGCCGGATGATGTCGTCCTCGCCGAAGTAGTCGCCGCGCTGCACCTCGATGAAGACGAGATCGTCGTATCCCGTGTTCTCGATGCGGTGCGACGCACCCAGCGCGATATCGACGGCCGAACCGGGCTCGACGACGATCGGCGTGTCGTTCAGAGTCACCACGCCGGTGCCCCGGACGATGAACCAGTGCTCCGCCCGACGAGCGTGAACCTGATAGCTCAGACGGCTGCCGGCCGTGACGACGATTTGCTTCACCTTGTGATCCGGAGCGTCGAGCAGAACCTCGTAGCTCCCCCAGGGACGAACGTCTCGCTCCAATTGCATGACGACATTCTGCCCTGCCGGATCGCTGCCGTCTCGATCCGACGGGGCGCAAGTCGCCCAAATCCGTTAGTGACGGGCAATCGGCCGCCGCCCCGATCGACTACTTGCGCTCGAGCACGACGACGGGGATCTGGCGTGTCGTCGCCTTCTCGTACTCGGCGAAGTTGGGCATCAACTCGGCCTGCGCGCGGTAGAGGCGTTCGCGCTCCTCGCCTTCGGCGACGCGCGCCCGACCTTCGAACCTCTCCGTAGGGAGCTCCACGGTCACATCCGGGTTCGCGACGAGGTTGTGGTACCAGTCGGGACTCGTCGGCGCACCGCCCTTCGAGGCGATCACCACGACCTTGTCGCCGTCGGTCGTGTAGACGACGGGCGTCGTCCGTTCCTTGCCCGACTTCGCCCCGGTCGTCGTGAGCAACACCAGCGGAGCGCCTCCGAACATGCCGGTGACCTTGCCACCGTTGGTCCGGAACTCTTCGACCAGCGCGTCGTTGAAACCGCGGAAGTCGTCTTTGAAGTCTTCGATATTCGGCATGGACACCCGTAACGTCGATTTCGTGGCGCAGATTCCCGACGACGTGGATCTGACCGACCTCGACGCATTCGCCAACGGCTTCCGGCACCTTCCGGTGCGACTCGTCCGCGCCTAGGGCTTCTTCGCGGACGTCGATGCCGGCTTGGCCGCGGGTTTCGGGGTGACTGCTCCGGTCGCGGGGGTCGGCCCGGGATCGAGCACCGAGAAGGCAACCATCTTCTG
>JAUZEI010000199.1 GCA_030839105.1 Actinomycetota bacterium | reverse complement strand
CAGCGGCTACCGTCGGGCTCGTCGAGCCAGCCGGTTGCACCCGTGCATTTCACGCACGCGAAGAACCTGCCTCCCGGTCGCAATAACGCCGCGCATTGACGGATCACCTCAACCGTCTCCGGCTCCGAGAGGTGGACGAGCGACGCGCTCGCCCAGATACCGTCGAAGGTCCCGGCCGGGAACAGGTTGGCAACCGCGCGCAGATCGCCCAGCGAAGTCGGCGCGTGCGCATTGGCCCGCGCGACGAACACCGGGTTGAGGTCGATGCCCCGCGCCGTGTGCCCATGCGCCACGAACCGCGCGAGGTCGCGGCCCGGTCCGCAGCCGGCGTCGAGAATCAACGACGGCGTCGGGAGGGAACACGCGAACCGCGTGACTGCGCCCGACATCTTCGACGCGTGCGTCGCCTCGTATTCGCGGGCATAGTCGCTGTACGCGGCGACCGACTGCACGACCGGGTCGCTCCCCGCATGATCGCTCACGAGCCCCACACTGCCCTACGAGAGGGTGGCGATCGGCCGATTATCGGGCGTGCCGGCTCCGGTCCCATCTACCCGGCGTGATCCGTCATGCACCGACGCAGTGCGGGACGACCACGATGACGACCCCGCCGGCGCCCCTGCTTATCGGCGAGGACGTCGAAGATTCCCTATTCGCGCACCTGACCGCGGAGATCCCGAAGCAACTCGCGATGCACGGCCTACCGTGGTTGAGTGGCCTCCCGCACATGTCGTTTGCAGACGTCCTCGCGCAGAAGCTGTGAGTACCCGGCCGCGCCGGCCGACCCGTCGGGACGCCGATGAAGGTCGTCGTACTCGCGGACACCCATATCAACGGCTCCGGCCACGGCCGCCTCCCCGACGCTGCGTGGAAGTCGCTGCACACCGCGGACGCGATTCTGCACGCGGGCGATGTCGTGAGTGCCGCGTTCCTCGACGAGCTCGCCGAGCTCGCTCCCGTATACGCGGTGCTCGGCAACAACGACCGCACTCTCGTCGGACTCGTACCCGAGAACGTCGAGCTCGATCTCGACGGTGTACGTGTTGCCATGGTTCACGACAGCGGGCCGCGGCGTGGCCGGGAGCAACGCATGCAGGCACGGTTCCCGAATGTCGACCTCGTCGTCTTCGGGCACAGCCACATCCCATGGGACGCACCGGGCGCCGGGGGGCAACACCTCTTCAACCCCGGCTCGGCGACCCAGCGCCGGAGCGGGCCGGCCCGGACGTTCGGCGTCGTACGTATCGCGAAAGGAGTCGCGCGTACTCGCATCGTCGCGCTTCCCTGACGAACTATCGCCAGCGGCTCGCCGTCAATCGCTCATCGCGCGGACCCGGCCCTCGTGAAGGTAGGCCGACGTTCCACTGTCGTCGCGACAGCGTTCGGTGACGGCGACCGAGCACACACTGCAGCCGACGAGGTTGCGCACGAGCGTCGCTTCTTCGGTCGAGAGGTCGTCGCGCATGTGGCGGGGATCGAGCACGGTCTCCGGCGGCGACGAGCTCTTTCCTCGCGGCGCGGAACCGCTCGGGGCGACGGCCCGCAGGAACGCGCACGCTTCGGCGAGGTCCACGCTGCGCCGGAACGCGGGCATCGCCGCGAGGAGTTGGGCTCGGTAACCCTGCTTCGCCAGCCGGGGATCGAAGACGGCGACGACTCCGCGGTCGGCCTTCGTGCGGACGAGGCGGCCCGCGCCCTGGGCCAGGACGAGTGCCGCGGCAGGAAGGTCGACGGTAACGAACGCGTCGAGACCTCGCTGTTGGGCGCGGGTACGGCGAGCGGCATGCAACGGCTCGTCGGGGACCGGGAACGGGATGCGGTCGATCACGACCAGCACACATGACGCTCCCGCCGCGTCGATCCCCGCCCAGAATGATCGGGTGCCGACGAGCACCGACGTCTCGTCTTCGACGAACTCCTTCATCAGCTGGCCGGCGTCGCGATCGCCCTGCGCGAGCACGTCGTGTTCCGTTCGCTCCCGCAACACGTCCGCGAACCGCTCGACGTTCGCGCGCGAGGTGCAGAGAACGAGCGCGCGTCCGCCCGCGGCATTGACGAGCTCGCACAACCGGACGGCCGAGCCGTCCATCCACGCCTCGCGGGCGCGCGCGGGATCGGGGAGGTCCTTGGCCACGTAGAGGATCGCTTGCGTCTTCCAGTCGAACGACGAGGGTGTCTGCACCGCGGCGTAACCACGACCGGCGTTCGAAGTCCATCGTCCATCGTCGTCGCGGTCGCCCCACGAGCCGGGCGTCGCGTCGGCCACGAAGCCCATCTGGCGCGCGAGCGCGGGGAATGGTGGATCGCCGCCCAGCGTCGCCGAGACGGCTATCACCGGTCGCCGCGCGAGCAACGCGTTGGCGATCGTCTCACCCGCATCGACCGGCGCGATCCGGAGGCGACGCGTGCGCCCGACCCGTTCGACCCATACAACGTCGTCGACGCCCGGCGCCGCGAGCCGGCGCAACACCTCGAGCCGACCGGTAGCGATGCTCGCGGTCCGCTTGGCGTACTCGTCGCCCGCGGTCTTGAGCTTCGCACTGGCGCGCGCGAGGCGCTCGGCCGCGAGCACGAG
>JAUZEI010000197.1 GCA_030839105.1 Actinomycetota bacterium | reverse complement strand
CCGATGCCGCAGACCCGGGAGCATGTGTTGTTGGCCCGGCAGGTGGGTGTGCCGTCGATTGTGGTCGCGTTGAACAAGAGCGACATGGTTGATGATGAGGAGATCCTCGAGTTGGTGGAGCTCGAGGTGCGGGAGTTGTTGAACGAGTATGAGTTCCCGGGGGATGACACGCCGGTGGTGCGGGTGAGCGCTTTGAAAGCACTCGAGGGTGACGCGGAGTGGACCCCGAAGATTTTGGAGTTGATGTCGGCGGTTGACAGTTTCTTGCCGGAGCCGACGCGGGATGTGGATCGTCCGTTCTTGATGCCGATTGAGGATGTGTTCACGATCACGGGTCGGGGCACTGTGGTGACGGGCCGGGTGGAGCGGGGGATCGTGAAGGTGGGTGAGGAGATCGAGATCATCGGTCTGCGGGCCACGACGAAGACCACCTGTACGGGGGTGGAGATGTTCCGCAAGCTGTTGGATGAGGGCCGCGCGGGGGACAACATTGGGGCCCTGTTGCGGGGCACGAAGAAAGAAGATGTGGAACGCGGGCAGGTGTTGGCCAAGCCGGGGAGTATTACGCCGCATACGAGTTTCACGGCGCAGGTGTACATCCTCACCAAGGAGGAGGGTGGCCGGCATACGCCGTTCTTCACGAATTATCACCCGCAGTTCTATTTCCGGACCACGGATGTGACGGGCACGGTCGCCCTGCCGGAGGGGACGGAGATGGTGATGCCGGGCGATAACACCGAGATGAGTGTGGAGCTGGGTAAGCCGATCGCGATGGACGAGGGTTTGCGGTTCGCGATCCGTGAGGGTGGCCGTACTGTGGGTTCCGGCCGCGTCGTCAAAATCGAAAAGTAGGAAGATCACATGGCTGCTCCTTCGGGACAGAAGATCCGCATCCGCCTGAAGGCGTATGACCACGAGGTCATCGACCAGTCGACGAAGAAGATCGTCGAGACGGTCATCCGCACGCAGGCGAAGGTGCGGGGTCCCGTGCCGTTGCCGACGGAGATCCGCAAGTACACGGTCATCCGGTCACCGCACGTCGACAAGGACAGCCGCGAGCACTTCGAGATGCGCATTCACAAGCGCCTCATCGACATCGTGGAGCCGACCGGCAAGACGGTCGAGGCGCTCCAGCGACTCGACCTCCCCGCCGGCGTCGACATCGAATTGAAGATGCAGCAAGCCTGACGGCGAATTCTTCCGCTGCCGCACCGAAAAGCGTGAGCCCTGGGTCCGCCCGCAGCTCACGCTTTTTCGCGCCCCGTCCCGCGCAACCGCCACGAAACCCCTCGCAACGAATCTTTCGACGAATCGTCGACACGGCCGGCCGGACCGGTTGCGACGAATCTTCCGACGAATCGTTGACACAGATGCATCGACGGGGTGCGCGGCGGGTGCGAAATTGCTGATTCGGTGGGGCGGTGGGCCTCGCAGCCCGCGTCCGGCCTGCCGTGCGACAATCTCTCGGTGGACGAGGTGGCCGCCGGCGAACACGCCACCGATTCCGACGTCGTCGTCGCCACGCCGGAACCGGTAACCCCGGCCGACTCGCCGCCCACAGAGGCCGCACCGTCCGGACCCGGCGAATCACGATTCGCGCGGATGACCTCCGGCTGGGGACTCCCCGAGGGAGTGCTCGCCATCCTCGTCGTCGCCTGGTCGATCGAGTTCATCAAGCTCCCGATGGAGCGCTTCCACCGCTGGGGCACGTTCGGCTTCGACCTCGGCATCTACGACCAGGGCACCTGGTTGCTCTCCCGGGGCAAGGACCCCTTCGTCACCATCCGGGGGCTCGAGCTCTTCGGCCACCACGCGAACATCTTCTTGCTGCTCCTGGTGCCCTTTTACTGGCTCGGCGCAGGCCCGGTCTTCCTGCTCGTCGTGCAGGTGCTCGCCCAGGCAAGCGGCGCGATCGCGGTGTTCCTGCTCGCCCGCGACCTGCTGCGGTCCAAGTGGGCGGGCGTCGTGCTCGCCGCCGCGCTCCTCCTCAACCCGACGTACCAATGGTTGACGTGGGAGTTCTTCCACCCGGACGCCGTCGCCATCGGTCCGCTGCTGTTCGCGTACTGGGCCGCGCGCAGCAAACGCTGGCGCTGGTTCACTGTGGCGGCGGTACTCGCCGTCATCTGCAAAGAGGACCTCGCCATCGCGGTCGCCATCCTCGGACTCATCGTCGCGTTCCGGGGTGACCGGAAAAGAGGGGCGATCGTCGCCGCGCTCTCGACCGCCTACTTCTTCTTTGCGACCCGGGTCCTCATCCCCGGCCAGAACGGCATCGGACCCTTCTACGACGCCTTCTTCGGCGATCTCGGCAAGAGTCCGACCGAGGTCGCCTTCAACTCGGTGCGCCACCCCACCAAAACGTGGCATCTCGCCAACGAGAAGGACCGCAAGAACTGGTACTTCAACATGCTCGCGCCGTGGGCCTTCGCGCCGCTCCTCGACGTTCGGGCGCTTGCAGTCGCGGGCGGGGCGATCTTCATCAACGTCGTGTCGTCCTTCCCGTACACACGTGACTACCGGTTCCACTATTCGGCGATCGTGGTCGCCGGCGCCGCAGTCGCAACCGTCGAGGCGATCGCCTGGATCTCCAATCGCGCCAAACAGCGGATGCCGACGCAGGTGGCGATGCTGTCGGCCGTGCTGACCGCCGCGGTCGTCGCGAGCTTCGCGCTGGGCTGCGCGCAGTACTCGAAGCACTACAGCGACGGGACATGGCCCGGTGGCGCCGACCCTCGCGATGCGATCCGAACCGCGGCGGTGAAGTCGGTCCCGAGCCGGGCCTCGGCGAGCGTCGCGTACAACATGGACACCCACATGAGTCACCGACCCGCCGTCTACGAATTCCCGGTTCCGTGGTGCAACATCAACTGGGGCGTGCACGGCGAGCACCTTCACAACCCCGCCACAGTGCGGTATCTCGTCCTCGACCGGACACTGATCAGCGACGCCCGGGACAAGGCGCTCCTCGCAGACCTGCTGTCCGGGGAATTCAGGACGCTGTCCGACACCTCCGGGATCGTCGTCGCCGAGCGCGTCCGCCCTCCGGCCCGCGCCAAGGGCGGGAACCCACCGGAGGGCAGCTGCTTCGCGCGTCCCTCACTCGACCCGTTCCAGCCGAATCTCCAAGCGGCGGGCTGAGCGGTCACACTGAGGACCGAACTCGCGCGGCCGGCCGGCAGCCGCCCCGCCGCCATTCACGAGCTTGGATGGCGTAGGGGTCGACGACTTGCTAGCATCATCGGGCTCTACGGGCCGCATATCGCGACCCGCCGCGGCGCCCCCCCGGCCTCGGGTGCGACGCGACTTCAACCGAGGCCCGCGTAGGCCCCGTTTCCGGCGGAACCGCGCGGCACAACCGAGATCACGCTCCGCCCGGGAACTCCGAGCGGAGCGTTCGCGTGGGCGCGGAGCGTTCGCAGCCCGAGCGAGAGTCACCGGAGTCGACAATGGCGAACAAAGGGATCCTGGGCCGAAAACTCGGCATGACCCAGGTCTTCGACGAGGGAAACCGGATCGTTCCGGTCACCGTCATCGAGGCCGGGCCCTGTCGCGTGGTCCAGATCAAGACTCCCGAGCGCGATGGCTATGCCGCGGTTCAGCTCGCCTTCGGCGACACCAAGGCGCAACGCCTCTCCAAGCCGGAGCTCGGTCACCTGAAGGCGGCGAACGCCGATCCCACGAAGTACCTCGCGGAGTTGCGCGTCGTCGACCTCTCGGGCTTCGAGCTCGGCCAGATCCTGAAGGCCGACGTCTTCGCAGCCGGCGAGCGCGTCGACGTCACCGGGATCAGCAAGGGTCACGGTTTCGCGGGCGTCATGAAGCGCCACAACTTCTCCGGCCAGGGCGCGTCGCACGGAAACCACAAGAAGCACCGCGCCCCGGGCTCGATCGGCGCGTGCGCCACACCCGCCCGCGTGTTCAAGGGCATGAAGATGGCCGGCCAGTTCGGCAACGTGCGCACGACGACGCTCAACCTGCAGGTCGTCGAAGGCGACGCCGAACGCAACCTGCTGCTCCTCCGGGGCGCCGTGCCCGGTCCGTCCGGCGGCATCGTCTTCATCCGCAACGCCGTGAAGTCGGGGGTGAAGGCGTGACCTCGATCACCATGAAGACCGCGACCGGCGCCGACAGCGGCCCCGTCGAGCTTCCCGACGACATCTTCGGCATCGAGCCGAACGTCGCGGTGATGCACCAGGTCGTCACCGCCCAACTCGCCGCCAAGCGCGCCGGCACCCACAGCACCAAGACGCGCTCGGAAGTGCGCGGCGGTGGTGCGAAGCCGTGGCGCCAGAAGGGCACCGGCCGCGCCCGGCAGGGATCGATCCGGGCCCCGCAGTGGCGCGGGGGCGGTGTGGCGCACGGCCCCAAGCCCCGCGACTACTCGCAGCGCACACCCAAGAAGATGGTGCGGCTCGCGTTGCGCTCGGCGCTCTCGGACCGGGCGCAGGAACAGAAGATCGTCGTGGTCGACGACTGGGCGATCGGCGCGCCGAAGACGAAGGACGCGGTCAAGCTGCTGCAGGCCATCGGGCTGCGCACCCAAGGCGAGCGTGAAGGGCGCGTCCTGGTCGTGTTGTTCCGCAGCGACGAGAACGCCTGGAAGTCGCTGCGCAACCTGGGCGACCGCGTGCAGATCGTGTTGCCGGAAGAGCTGAACACCTACGACGTGCTACTCAACGACTGGCTCGTGTTCTCGAAGCCGGCGCTCGAGACCACGATCGCCCGCCTCGGCAACGGCGCAACCGTGAACGCAGGTGCCGACGATGAGTAAGGACCCGCGCGACATCATCATCAAGCCCGTGGTGTCCGAGAAGTCGTACGCGGGCTACGACATGAACGTCTACACGTTCGTCGTCGCCCCCGGCGCCAACAAAATCGAGATCCGCAACGCCGTCGAGCAACTGTTCGCGCGCCGGGTCGAGAAAGTGCACACCATCAACCGCAAGGCCAAGCGATCGCGTAACCGCCGTACCGGCGCGTACAACGCACCCGCGCGCCAGAAGCGGGCCATCGTCACCCTCGCTGCCGGCGAGGAACGCATCGACATCTTCGGGAGCTGACGGTGCCTATTCGCAAACGCAAACCGACCAGCCCCGGGCGCCGGTTCCAAACGTCGTCCGACTTCGCCGAGGTCACCAAGACCAAGCCCGAGAAGGCGCTGACGAAGCCGAAGCCGAAGACCGGTGGTCGCAACTCGTACGGCCGTATGACCTCGCGTCACCGTGGCGGCGGTCACAAGCAGCGGTACCGCATCGTCGACTTCCGCCGGAACAAGGACGGCGTGCCGGCCAAGGTTGCGGCGATCGAGTACGACCCGAACCGCAACGCGCGCCTCGCGCTCCTGCACTATCTCGACGGCGAGAAGCGCTACATCATCGCTCCGCAGGGCCTAGCGGTCGGCGCGATGGTGCAGAGCGGACAGGGCA
>JAUZEI010000163.1 GCA_030839105.1 Actinomycetota bacterium | reverse complement strand
GCTCGCGCACGACTACCTCTGGCGGATCCACCAGAACCTCCCGGCGCTCGGCGACATCGGAATCTTCAACCGCTCGCATTACGAGGACGTGGTGGCGGCGCGGGTGATCGGCGCGATCGACGATGATCAACGGGCGCGTCGCTACCGCGAGATCGTCGCCTTTGAGCACATGCTGCGCGAGGAGGGCACCTGGATCGTCAAGGTCTTCCTGCACGTCGGGAAGGACGAGCAGCGGGCCCGGCTCCAGGCCCGGCTCGACAACCCCGAGAAGCGCTGGAAGTTCGAACGCGCCGACTTGGAGACGCGCAAGCGCTGGGACGACTACATGCGCCTCTATGACGCGGCGATCACGGCGACGTCGACGAAGTTGGCGCCGTGGTTCGTTGTCCCCGCCGACCACAAGTGGGTCGCGGGCCTGGCCGCGGCGAGCATCCTGCTCGCGGCCCTCGAAGACCTCGACCCGAAGATCCCGCCGCCCGCGGCGGATCTCGACGGCATCGTCATCGAGTAGTCCGGCGCGGGTGTCCCGGCGGCCGGTATCGTCGCCGCCATGCCCACTCCGGACCAGGTGAGAACCGTCGCGGAGGCCTACGTCGCCGCGTCGAACGCGAACGACAAGGACGCCGTCCTGGCGCAGTTTGCGCCGGACACGGTGTGGTTCGATCCGGTCGGCCAGGCGCCCCACGTCGGCCTCGAGGGAGTGAGTGCCTTCTACGACCAGACCCGTGCCCTCGCGGATCGGGTCGAGATGAAGCTCCGGGACGTCATCGTCTGCGGCACCGAGGCCGCCATGATCCTCGAGATCCATGTGACGATGGGCGACTCGGGGATGATCATGGATTGCATCGAGACGCTCGAGGTCGACGACGACGGAAAGATCGCCGCGATGAAGGCGTACTGGGACATGTCTCGGGCCCGAGCGCGCGACGCGTGAATCCACGTCGGATGGCGCACCCCTTCCGACCTGCACAAACGTGCGAGATCCTTCCGGAGAATGCGCTCGATTTTCCTCCGGGCGTGACTTCGGCCACAATGTATTGGCGATGAACGTCGAGTCCCGCGATTCCGTCTCGCTGAAGCCCGCCGAGCTCGATGAGGTCGGTCAGATCTTCCTTTCCAATGGCCTTCCCGTCTCCGATGAGGAGCTCGATCGCCAGGTGGAATCCTTCCCGCTCGCCGTCCTCGCAACCGTCGAGGGCGACATCCACGGCCTGATGTTGGGGTCCCTGGAGCGGATCGGTGGAACTCCCTCGATCTTGTGGGGGATGGGCGTCGTCCGAAAAGGCAAGCCCGCAGCGGAGACGCTGAAGGCCATGACGGGGGAGCTGACCCGACGCGCCGCGATCTCGTTCCCGGACGAGGACGTGTTGGTCGCCGCCCGGCTCGCCCAACCGAGCTGTTACGTCCTGCTGCAGAGCTACGCGAACGTGGTGCCCCGGCCCGGCTACACGCCGAACGGCGAAGACCGCGCGTGGGGCCGGCGGCTGGCGAAGCGCTACGGCAACGACGGCCATTTCGACGACCGCGAGTTCAAGGTCGCGGTGAAGGGTCGCAAGCCGCCGTGCCTCGCCGTGCTCGACACGAGCCCGGTCAAGGCTACGGGCGGTGCGAAGATCGCGTCGCTCGTGGGAACCCTCGACGCCTCCCGAGGCCAGGCGATGATCGCCTTCGGCTGGGCGGTTGCCGAGGAGCTCGCCGCGGGCTCGTACCTCGCCGCCTGCTGACGCCTAGCGCCGGCGCGCGGCCAGTACCGCGTCGAGCTGCTCGCCGAGCTCGCTCGCGCTCGTGACCGGTTGCTTGCACGTGTAGTGCTCGCACACATACGCGGTGGGGGAGCCGTCACGCGCCTCACGGCCCGAAAGCAGGGGCGACGGATCGTCCGCGGAGCCGGTCAGTGTCACCGAAGCCGGCACCAGCCTGGACGCGACCTCGCGCCGGAGGGCGCGCGTCCGTGCGTCGTCGGGGTCGCCGATGATCGCGACCTCGGCCGGGCTGGTGACGAACCGTTCGATCGCGTCCAGCAGATGGGCGAAGCCGTTCGGATGTGCGGCCGCCGACGGTGCGAGCATGCGCAGAACGTCGACCGCGGGCGCCTCGAGTTCCGTGGCGCCGGTGAGCTGGGCGAGTCGTAGCAATCCGTTCGCCGCCATGGAGTTCGCCGAGGGTGTCGCGTCGTCGAAGAGATCCTTGAGCCTCACGACCAACTGCTCGGCATCGGTGCCGGTCGTGAAGAAGCCGCCGCCGCCGTCGTCCCCGAAGAGCCGGAGCAGTTCGTTCGCAACGGTGCGCGCATCCGCGAGCCAGGCGACATCGTCGAGCTCGGCCAGGGTGCACAGCGCCTCGAGCAGGGCGGCGTAGTCCTCGGCGTAGGCGAGATACGGAGCGCGCCAGGAGCGCAGGAGCCGGCCGTCGGTGCGACGGAGCTCGCGGAGCAGGAACCGCGCGTTGACGCGGGCAATCTCCATCCAGTCGTCTCGTCCCAACGCGGCCGCGGCTTCCGTGAGCGCGCCGAGCATCAGCGCGTTCCAGCCGAGCAGCACCTTGTCGTCGAGCCCGGGACGCACCCTCGTTGCGCGCCGGGCGAGGAGTCGAGACTTCGAACGCTCGACTTCGACGGGAGGCTCAGCGTTGCGTTCGCTCACGTGCAGGATGTTGCCGCGAAAGCCCGTGTGCGGGTCGACGAAGTTCCCGCTCTCGGTGGCGCCGAAGTAGGCGATCACCGCGTCGGCGTCGTTGCCGCACACCTCGCGCAGTTCCTCGACCGACCAGCAGTAGAACTTGCCTTCGACCCCTTCCGAGTCGGCGTCCTCGGCGGAGTAGAAGCCGCCGAGCGGATCGCGCAGGTCGCGCAACAGGTACTCGACGATGTCCTAGTCGACGCGGCGATAGCGCGGCTCACCCGTCACGAGAAAACCGTGCAGGTACGCACGCGTGAGCAACGCGTTGTCGTACAGCATCTTCTCGAAGTGCGGAACGAGCCACGTGTCGTCGGTCGAATAGCGGGCGAAACCGCCGCCCAACTGATCGTGTATCCCGCCGGCGGCCATCGCGTCGAGCGTCGTCGTGATCATTCTGTGCGTCTCGTCGGAGAGATTGCGAACGTAGGCGCGGCACAAGAAGTCGATGGTCATCGCCTGCGGGAACTTCGGCGCGCGTCCGAAGCCGCCGTGGCTCGGTTCGAACTGTGACCGGATGCCCGCGTAGGCGCGCGTCAATATGCCGGCGTCGAGATCGTCATCGCCGGCGCGGTCGATCCGCAGCGCCTCCTCCGAAAGTGCGGCCGTGAGTTGCTCGCTCTGCGCGGTGACTTCGTCTCGGCGTTCCCGCCACGCTTCGGCGATCGCGGCACAGACACGCCGGAACGCGGGCATGCCGTGCCGGTCGTCGTCGGGGAAGTACGTCCCCGCGTAGAACGGGCGGCCGTCGGGTGTGCACCAGACACTCATGGGCCAACCGCCCCGGCCGGTGAGCGCCTGAACCGACTGCATGTAGATCGCGTCGACGTCGGGACGCTCCTCGCGGTCGACCTTGACGTTGACGAAGAGCTCGTTCATCACTGCGGCCGTCTCGGCATCTTCGAACGACTCGTGCGCCATGACGTGACACCAATGACACGACGAATAGCCGACCGACAAGAACACGGGAACGTCGCGGTCACGGGCCTGCGCGATCGCCTCGTCGCCCCAGGGCTTCCAGTCGACCGGGTTGTCGGCGTGTTGGCGGTGGTAGGGGCTGGTCTCGTTCGCCAGGCGTTTCTCGGTCACGCCTCGACCGTACCCGGCGTGCTGTTCGCCACCTTCCTGGCCCACCGGTAGTCCGGCTTCCCGGCCGGCGACCGTTCGATCATGGCGACGAGCACGAGCGCGCGCGGGACCTTGTAGCCGGCGAGGGAGGTGCGGCTGTGACTCTGCAGCGCGTCGAGGCGCGGTTCGGCGCCGATGCGGGACTGCACGATCGCGACGACCCGTTCTCCCCAACGCTCGTCGGGAACGCCTACGACGACCGCGTCGACGACGTCGGGGTGCGCCTTCAGCACCGACTCCACCTCCTCCGGATAGACCTTTTCGCCGCCGGTGTTGATCGACATCGAGCCCCGGCCGAGCAGCGTGATCGCCCCGTCGACCTCGGCGACCGCGTGGTCGCCCGGCACCGCCCAGCGCACGCCGTCGACGACGGGAAACGTCTCGGCGGACTTGGCCGCGTCCTTGTAGTAGCCCAGCGGAATGTGGCCCCGGCGCGCGAGTAGGCCGACGATTCCGGGATCGACCGGCCGGAGATCGGCCCCCAGCACCTGCGTATCCGCACCGACCCGGAACCGGGGCGCCGCCGGGACATCGCCACCCGCGACGACGACGGACTGGCCCTGGCCGCCCGTCTCGGACGCCCCGTAGCCATCGACGACCAGCACGCCGGGGAGGCGCTCGACGAACGCGCGCTTCAGGGCGGGCGAGAGGATCGCCCCTCCGGACAGGACGACGTGCAGGCACGAGACGTCGAGGGCGCGTCCGTCGGGTGTGTCGAGCGCGTCGAGCAACGGTCGGGCGAACGCGTCGCCGACGATCACGAGATAGTTCGCCTGCTCGCGTGCGACGAGGTGCCACAAGGCGGCCGGATCGAGCCGATGCTCGATGGGGATGATGATCGTCCCGCCCATGAGGAGCGTGCTGAACGCCATCCAGTGTGCGGTGCCGTGCATGAACGGGCAGATCGGGACGCACCGCGTGCGGGGCTCGCGACAACGGTCCGCTATCTCCTCGGGTCTGCTGATCGGTGCGCCGCCGCCTCCGGCTCCCGCCATCGCACCGAAGAACAGGTCGACATGCGTCCACATGACGCCCTTCGGCATGCCGGTGGTCCCGCCGGTGTAGAGGAGGTAGAGGTCGTCCGCGGAGCGGGGCGCGAAGTCGCGCTCGGATCCCGCGCCCGCGAGCGCCGACTCGTATTCGAGCGCACCCGACTCGATGCCGGTGAGATCGACGGCGGCGCCGGGACTGTCGGTCGGGTCGTCGACAGTCACGAACACGCGGAGCTTCGGGAGGTTGGGCCGGATCGCGTCGAGCTTCGACGCGAATTCGCGGTGGTAGAGCACCGCAACCGCGTCCGCGTCGTCGAGGAGGTACCGCAACTCGTCTTCGACGTACCGGTAGTTCACGTTGATCGGGACCGCCCGCAGCTTGAACGCGGCGAACATCCCTTCGAGGTATTCCGTCGAGTTGAAGAGGTACAGCGCGACGTGGTCGCCGGGACCGATGCCATGCGCGGCGAGCACGTGGGCGAGACGATTCGCGCGGGCCTCGAAGTCGGCGAAGGTGAGCCGGCGTGAGCCGCACACGAGGGCGAGGTGATCAGGCACCGTGTCGGCGACCCGCTCCAGCAGATCGGCCAGATTGAACTGCACGGTCAATCCGCTCCTGAGCTCGCGCCTTTCGTGACTCCGGGCGAGCTTGCCCCCCGGCGCGCCGACCGTAGTGGGAGTTCAGACGCCGAGGCGAAGGAGGGCGGCGTCGACGGGCGCGAAGGCCGTGCGGGCAAACGTGTCGAGCGCCGACCGCTCGCCGGTGACGAACGCGCGGTCGGCCCGGACCCAGAGCTCGGTCTCGACGGGCTCCAGCTCGGCCCGCACCTCCGCCAGCCGCGCCGGCGCGGCCTCGATCCCGTCTCGTAGCCGGGCGAAACGGCACCACTGGGCCTCGTCCGACAGCTCGGGTGCGACCGCGGGTGCGAAGCAGGGCACGTACACGCTCGCGCAGGGGTTGCCGAGGCTGACCCATGCCCGCGCCGGGGCGTTGTCGCGCAGCTCGGCGATCATCGACGCCGTGGTCTGCGACTGCGTCTCCGGCCGGTGCATGCAGACGGTGAACCCCCTCCCGTCGGCGCCGAGCGCGTCGGGCAGGGCATCGCGGGGCCGTTCGGCGCCGTGACTGCGCAGCGTCCGCGCGAGATCGGTCGGAGTGGTGACCGCACCGGGAGCGACAACGGCCGACGTCACCGCCAGCCGTCCGTCGGCGACCGCCGTGGGCATGCGCTTCCAGCGATAGTTGTCGAAGTCGGTGTCGGGAGCTACGTCGTCGGAGGCGCGCGTCCAGTCGGTGCCGAGGCTCACCCGGTTCGAGAGCGCGGCGCCGTGATCGATCTGCCGCGCGGCCCACGTGCGATTGCTGGTCTCGACGACGAATCCACCGCCGGAGTCGGCGACGAGGAACGACGAGTCATAGGGCTCGTCGCGATGCGGCTCGCCCGATCCTCCCTGCCCGTGCCGCTCCAACAGTCCGGTCAGGTGCATGAGTGCGTCGTACGCCGAGCGCGATCGCTCCAAGGTGAGCCGCACGAGATCCATGCCGAGCAGCGCCTCCGGTCGCTGTCGCGGGTTGTCGACGGTCCAGATCTTCTCGTTGCCGACCGCGACGCCGTGTTCGTTCACGCCGTGTTCGACGCCCCAGAGCCAGGTCGGACGTGAACCCAGGAACGCATGCGCGCCGCGGTCGTCGATGTCGAGGTACTGGGTGCGGAGCCGGCCCCCCGACTCACGCCGATCGTGCCATTCGACGATCTGCGCTTCATCGGGGTGGCGATCGGAGTTCTTCGCGAACAACATGCCGTTGTCGGTGCGGACGCAGAGCGTGTCGCACATTCGGAGCCGGCCTAGTTCGCGAGTTCGCGCGCGAAGGCTGCGGGGGAGAGCGGCGAACCGGTCGCCTGCTCGACGAGACGATCCCACCGCAGCGTCGCGCCCGGTGCGAACAGACGTGATCCGAGCGCGCGCCCGGCCTCGGGATCGTCGACGAGGTTCCCGAACGTCGCCGACAGTTGCGACGCGACCAGCTCGCCGAAGAGATAGTTGTGGTAGTAGACGGGCGCAGCGGCGATGTGGATCTTCGCGGCCCAGTCGGGGGCGTGGCGGTCGTCGGGTCGGCGTACGAGTTGGAACCGCTCGACGAGACCCCACCACCGGTCGTCGTGGTTCCCGTCGGGGTCGGCATACAAGCCGCGCTCGAAGTGCGTCATCACGAGTACCCAGCGGGCGAAGATGAGCAGTTGCGAGCGGGCCGCGGCGCGCAGGCGCGGCGCCAGATCGGCGAGCGCCGCCGCCGGCACGCCCGCGATGCGCCCCAACCATCCGGGATCGTTCACGAGGCGGCCGCAGCGCATGGCGACGCCTTCGGTCACGCACAGGTGCATTGTTCGCAACAGCCACGGCAGGTCGCGCTCGACGCCGTCGAAGTACACGGCGTGGCCGAACTCGTGCAGCATCGTCTCGGCCCACCGCGCGGTGGCAACGTTGTTGCACAGGACGCGTACGTCGCCGGCCCGGTCGACGTCGATGCAGAAGGCGTGCTGCACCTTCCCCGGACGGGGCGCGAGATCGCTCCGCTCGAGGACCGCGCTGACATCCAGTCCCATGGAGTCGAACGTCCGGGCGGTCAACGCCTCGAGATCGGCGCCGCCCAGGTAGTCGTCGAGGTCGACGCCGATCGCCTTTGGCGTCTCCTGGAAGAAGGGGTCTTCGTAGTGCCACGGCCGGAGTGCGTCGACCGTGGTACCGAAGCGGATCGCGAGCTGTTCGTCGAGCTCGGCCTTCAACGTCCGAAAGGGAGCGGCGGTGATCTCGTCGATCTCGGCGAGCGTCGCGAACAGTCGTGCCTCGTCGAACTCATTGGTCGCGAGCGACAGCGCGAAATGGTCGCGGTAGCCGAGCGATTCCGCCGCTCGGTTGCGCAGGCGCACCAGCGATCGGAGATCGGTCGCGACCTCGGCGCCCACGGTCTTCGACGCGTTCCATGCCGCGGCGCGATGCTCGGCGTCCTGACTGGAACGGAGAACCTCGAGGATGTCGTTGTCGTCGACCTCGGCGCCGTCGACCACACCCCGATGCCGTGCGAATCGCGACTCGATGTCGGTCTCCAGCTCCACGATCTCGCGGCGGAGGTCGGCGTCGACCTGGTTCGGCGTGAAGCCCTGCTCGAGGAGGTCGAGCTGCCGCGCGACCAAGGGGTCGAGGTCGGGCTCGGCGCGCGCAGCACGCACCGCGGCGAACGCGTCCGGGTCGGCCAGCGCGTCGGACAGCGCGATCTCGGCCTCGGCCCGGCGCCGCTGAGTCTCGTCGCGCGCGTCGACGTTGGACTCCCACCAGGTCGCGTTGGTGGCGATCTCGAGCGGCCGCAGCGTCGCGGCACACGCCGCGACGAGATCGTCCGGGGTCACTTGAACCAGATGCGCTGATAACTGCGGCTCATGGGGTGCATCAAGAGGACGACCAGCGCGACGTCGAAACCCAACTCGATCAGCACGCTCAGATCACCGAGCGACCCACCGCGGGCGATGACGACTACGACCTGCAGAACGGCCGTCGCCACCGCGAGGAGGTAACCCCACTTCTTCTCGTTCGCAATCCCGAAGCCGCCGCCGACGAGTCCGATGAGGACGAGGAACGCCCATGGCCCGAGAACGGGATACGAAAGG
>JAUZEI010000261.1 GCA_030839105.1 Actinomycetota bacterium | reverse complement strand
CACGTGGGCCCCGCATCTCGACTGCGGCGACCACGTCGTGATCGTGAACGCCCAGAAGTTGGCGATCGGCCAGCGCAAGCTGCTCCAGAAGACGTACCACCGCCACAGCGGTTACCCGGGCGGCATTCGCAGCGAGAACCTCGAGCACCTGCTCGGTCGCGATGCGGAGAAGGTCGTGAAGCTCGCCGTGCGCCGCATGCTGCCGAAGGGCCCGCTCGGTCGCCAGATGCTGCGCAAGCTGAAGGTGTACAGCGGCCCGACCCACCCGCATCAGGCCCAGCGTCCGACCGTCCGCCCGCTGCCCGAGCGCAGCAAGGCGCGTGTCGGATGACGGCCGGCTGCCAGGTCACCAGCCGGATCAACAGCCAGATCAATAAGGAACACGCGTGAGCAAACCTCTCATCCAGACCACCGGTCGCCGCAAAGAAGCGGTTGCCCGCGTCCGGCTGCGCCCCGGTACCGGCAAGATCGTGGTGAACGGGCGCGAGTTCGCGGCGTACTTCCCCATCCTCACGCACCAGGTCATCGCGAAGGAGCCGCTGCGGCTCACGCAGACCGAAGAGGTGTACGACGTCGACGCCACGCTCGGCGGCGGAGGCGTGAGCGGTCAGGCCGGCGCCATCCGCCTGGGCATCGCACGCGCATTGGTGGCGCTCGATCCCGAATCGCGCGGCATTCTGAAGAAGGCCGGACTGTTGCGGCGTGACGCTCGCGAGAAGGAGCGGCGCAAGTACGGCCTCAAGAAGGCGCGCAAGGCGCCGCAGTACTCGAAGCGGTAGCGCTCCGGCGCTGACGCGTGTTGCGCTTCGGTACCGACGGCGTACGCGGCGACGCCGACAACGACCTCCCGAACCGATTCGTGGTGGCGTTGGGTCGCGCCGTCGCCCGGGTGTTGCATCCCGAACGCGTCCTCGTCGGGCGTGACACCCGTGCTTCCGGGCCGCGCATCGAGGCGGCGTTGGCCGCGGGACTCGATTCCGAGGTCGTCGAAACCGTCCCGCTGGGCGTCCTCCCGACGCCGGCCATCGCCTTTCTCGCGGCCACGCACGGTGTGCCCGCCGCGATCGTCTCCGCGAGTCACAACCGCTGGACCGACAACGGCGTCAAGGTGATCGGGGCCGACGGCTGCAAGCTGGCCGACGGGATCGAGGCCGCGATCGAAGCCGAGCTCGAGGTGGAGTTCGGGTCGACCTGGGACCGGCGCACCTTCGAGTACGAACCGAGCGCGCCGTCGTTCGAGGCGGACCGGGCCGCCGCTGCCGCCTACGTCGCGCACCTGCTGTCGACGCTGCACGGCGCCGGGCTGGATGGTCTCGACATCGTCCTCGACTGCGCGAACGGGGCCGGGTTCGAAGTCGGTCCGCGGGTACTGCGCGACGCGGGCGCGCGCGTTCACGTCGTGCACGCCGCGCCCGACGGTCGCAACATCAACGACCGTTGCGGATCGACGTATCCCGAGCTGCTGCAACGCACCGTCGTGGAACGCGGCGCGGCGCTCGGACTTGCGCTCGACGGCGACGGAGACCGCGTGATCGCCGTCGACGAGCGGGGTGAGTTGGTCGACGGCGACGAGATCATGACGATGACCGCGATCGACATGCACGAGCGCGGTGCGCTGCGAAACGGCGCGCTCGCGGTCAGTGTGATGTCGAACCTCGGCTTGCGGCGCGCGTTGCGGGCGCGCGCGATCGACGTCGTCGAGACTCCCGTCGGTGACCGGCACGTCGTGGCCGCCATGCACGCGCACGGACTCGTCCTCGGCGGCGAGCAGTCGGGCCACATCGTGTATTCCGAGTACGCGACGACCGGCGACGGCCTGTTGACGGGTCTGCGCATCGCGGAATTGGTGCGGCGCACCAGCCGGCCCCTTTCGACCCACGCCGCGCAGATGACCCGGGTGCCGCAGGTACTCGTGAACGTGAAGGTGGCGCGCCGGGTCGAGGTGACCGAGTCGACCGCGCTCGCGCGGGCGGTGGACGCGGTCGAGGCCGAGCTCGGGGAGTCGGGGCGGGTGCTGGTGCGGGGGTCGGGGACGGAACCGCTCGTCCGGGTGATGATCGAGGCGGACGCGCAGTCCGTGGCGGATGCGGCCGCGGATCGCCTACGGCGCGTGGTGATCTCGGAGTTCGGGTCCCTCGACGACGGATCCGGCCCGCTCGGATCGGGCGAGCCCGGGAGCGTCGAGCAGCCGTAGAAATACCGCCGCGCCCTAGAATTCCGGGCATGTGCGGCATCGTGGGTGTGGTTCGTTGCCGGGGCGAGCGCGTCGCTCCGGATCTCGGAGCGCTGCGGGAGGCGCTCGCGCAGGCCGAGAGCCAGCTCGAGGTGACCGGCGAGCCGACCGTGGCCGGCCTCGAAGCCGCGGCGGTAACGCTGCACGATGTCGATCGCGCGCTGCGGGAGGGCGAAGGCGTGCAGGCGCTCGTCGAGAATCCGATCGCCCGCGCCGGGTTGCTCCACCACGCCAACCGGGCGGCCGAGTGCCTGGTCGAGATCGAGGCGCGGCTCGACGCCATGAGCGTCGACGGCGCCGGCATCGAGGCGCTGAACGCGGCGCTGATCGTCTGCAAGGACGCGCTCTGGTCGATCCGCAAAGACCGCGTCGACCTCGCGACGGCGATCGAGGACCTCCTCGTCGGCGGGGCCGGACGCGCCGCGCTCGAGGCGTTTCACGCGGTGGAGATCACGCTGTCGGCCATCGACCGGCTCGAGGTTCGGGGTCGCGACTCCGCCGGGTTGCACCTCATCGTGACCGGTCATGGTCTCGACCTCGACGATCCGACCATCGGCCGTCTGGTCGCGAGCCGGAGCACCGATCCGTTGTTTACCGCGGGCTCGGTACGCACCCCCGAAGGTCACCTGTCGTTCGTCTACAAGACCGCGGCCGAGATCGGAGAGCTGGGCGACAACACGGCGCGCCTGCGCGAGCAGATCCGCGCCGACGAGCTCTTGCACCTGGCGCTCCGCGCCGAGAATGCGCAGG
>JAUZEI010000076.1 GCA_030839105.1 Actinomycetota bacterium | reverse complement strand
TTGATATGCGGCTGCAGCGAGTCGACGTCCTTGCTGAACATCGACTTTCGGATCTTCGGGATCAGCCCGTCGTATGAGACGTTGATGCCCTTGGCCTTGATCTTCGTCGTCTGCTTGTAGAAGAGGTCGCGGCGCTCCTTCTCCGAGTAGTCCTTGATCGGCTTCTTCGGGTCGAAGAAGCCGGACTCGGCGAAGGTCGCCACCATCCAGCCGTCCGCGGTATACCCCGGCACCAGGATCGCGCCCTCGGCCAGTGACTTCGATTCGTCGATGATCACGGACAGGTCGAGGTCGGAGACCGTGCCTCGCCCCTCGCACTCGGCACACATCCCGCCGAGATAGACGGCGTCCTGGACGATCCGCTTCTCACCCTTGGGGCCGGTCATGACGCCGCTCGCCCGAGTGGTGGGGATGTTGAAGGAGAACGCTGTCGGCCCGCCGATATAGGGCTTGCCGAGGCGGCTGAACAGGCTGCGCAGCATGGCGTTGGCATCGGTGACAGTGCCGAGCGTCGACCGTGGGTTGGCACCGAGGCGCTCCTGGTCGACGAGGATGGCGGTCGTCAACCCTTCGAGGACGTCGACGTCGGGGCGGGGCAGGTTCGGCATGAAGACCTGGACGAAGGTCGAGTAGGTCTCGTCGATCAGCCGACGCGACTCGGCCGCGATCGTGTCGAAGACCAGCGAGCTCTTGCCCGAACCGGAAACGCCGGTGAACACGGTCAGCCGGCGCTTCGGGATCTCGACGTTGATGTCCTTGAGGTTGTTCTCGCGCGCGCCCTGCACGCGGATCAAGTCGTGGCGGTCGGCCGCGTTCTGCCCGGTCGACTGCGCCCCCGACCTCGTCGCGATGCTCATCCTCGCCGTCAGCTCTTGCCGACGGCCTTCTTGACGAGGGCGGCGATCCGCTCCTCGTCCGCCTTGGTCAACCTGGTCAAGGCCCACGACGTCGCCCACATCGTGCCGTCATCGAGACGTGCGTCTTCTTCGAAGCCGAAGGTCGCGTACCGCGACTTGAACTTGTCGGCGGCCTTGAAGAAGCAGATGAGCTTGCCGTCCCGGGCATAGGCCGGCATCCCGTACCAGGTCTTCGGGTCGAGTTCCGGCGCTGTGGCCGTCACGATCTCGTGGATCCGCTCGGCCATGACTCGATCGGATTCGGGCATGTCGGCGATCTTGGCGAGCAGGTCGCGCTCCCCGTCGGCCCTCTCGGCGCCGCGGCGCGTCTCTGCCTTCAGCTCCTTCGCCCGCTCCCGCATCGCGGCCTTCTCTTCGGCGGTGAACTTCCCGGACTCGTCGGTCTCGGTCCGCTTGGTCGTCGTGGCCGGTGTCTTCGTCTTCGCCGTTGCGTTCATGTCATCTCCCCTTCGGGTGGTCAGCGATCCTGGATCAGTCCGAGGACATTGCCGTCGGGGTCGGTGAACGTGGCCACCAGGCGGCCTCCACCAACCTCGCGCGGCGACTCCTTCAGGACGGCACCCGCGGCGATCACCTCGCCCAGTTTCGCCTCGATGTCCGAAACGTGCCAGTAGGCCACGGGAGAGGTGGCGCCCTCTCCGCGGTTCGGCACGAGCCCGATCTGCTGGCCCTCGGCCTCGTAGCCGACGTAGTAGGCGCTGTCGCTCGTCGGGGGCATGCCCAGCAGAGCGGTGTAGACCGGCTTGGCCGCCTCGAGATCGGAGACAGGATGCAGGACGGTCTTGATTCCCTCCGTCGACGAGGCGGTCATGGTCACTCCTGAGGTCGTGGGTCGCAGCGGTGCGGACCTCGACGCCAGTGTGGCGATGGCGAGGTCCCGTGCGGCCACTCTAGGTGACCTCCGTGACCCGCGCTTCTCTATTCCTGACCAGACTGATCCTCAGTCGCCCCGGATCTCGCGGTCAGTTGACCAGGTGGAGCGTCGGGCTCCCGAGGTAGCGCGGGCAACTGCCCTGGGCGCAACCCTTGATCGTGAGGCGCTCGTTGACGAACGGGGCGACGAAATAGCCCGTCACGTGCTTTGCGGCGCCACCGGCGGCGCTGACGACATGGAAGGTCGCCCAGCCCTGGAAGTTGCCGTTGTGGTCGACGACCGGGACCGGGATGTTGGTGCCGCTGAGGTACTGGTCGACATCGCCATAGAGGGCGGTGTGATTGCCGTTGTTGTGCTGGCCGATGTACTCACCACGCTCCAGGGTCGTGTTGATGACCGTGTCGCCCGAGATGATCGAACTCACCTCGGCCGTGTTGACGTTGCCGGTCCCGTAGTTCGTCCAGGCGATGTCGCCTGGGCCGTTCGGGACGTCGCCGTTCCCCTCACCGAAGTCGTACGGGTGAGCCGGATCGCCGTAGGCTGCCAGCGGCGTGCCGTTCGTGCCGAATGCGTAGATGCTGAAGATGATCGGGCCACCGCCGTTGACCGAGTCGGGGTAGCCGCTCTGGGCCTCGGCCGTCGTCGAGACGGGCCACGTCGTCATCCCGAGCACGGACGAGAAGTTGTTCTTGTGCGGCGCGTTGATGTCGACCTGGACCTCGGCGCCGTTGGTCGTCGTGATCGTGACGTTGACCGTCACGCCGTTGACGCCATGCGTATAGCCGTTGGCGGCGGCGATCGTCCGGGCTCGCGCCGTCGCGAGCGTCACGTCGGCGTTGAGCAGGTAGTCGTTGGCGGCCGCGAGGGCCGACAGATCCGCGGCGCTCTGCTCGTCCCGACGCTGGGCGAATGCGGAGCCTCCGTCAAGGACGAGACCGACCATCGCGATGATGGCAACAAGTGCAAGTGCGAAGACGACGATGATCTGGCCGCTTTGCCGGCCACGGTGAGCTCCCCCGAGTTCCCGCATGGTGTCGTTAGGCTCCTTTCGAATTCACTGGATGGAGACCGCGCTGGTGGATTGCATGTTCCAGGTGCCGATGAGGCCGAGCAGCGGCGTCACCGGGCGATACGGCGCGACGATGACGACCTTCACCTGGTTGCCGGCGACGCACGTGGTCGACGTGTTCAGGGTCGAGCCATCGATATCGATGCACGTGAAGGTCGGGTTCCCGAGGTTGGGGATGAGACCCTTCTGGGTGGCGACGACCGCCGCCGTCTCGGTGCTGTTGCCGAGGGTGGTCCCGGGGTGGACGCTCGTGACCCGGGCGATCTCGCGGGCGGCCTCGGAGACGCCGTTGTACTGGTAGATGGCCCGACCGAGGTCGAAGATCCCCATCATCAAC
>JAUZEI010000073.1 GCA_030839105.1 Actinomycetota bacterium | reverse complement strand
CCAGGACGTCGAGTAGGCCGAGCTCCCACACCCGCTCGACGACCGAGAGACTGAGCGAGTTCGCCACGCCGAGGAGCGCCACGAGGATGCTCAGACCCACCAGCGCCTGAACGAGCGCGATCGGACCTTCGGCTTTGACGGCCTGGCGGCGCGCGTAGCTCGGCGCGTCGAGGACCGATACGCCGGGGAACCCGTTCACCCCGGTTTCGACTTGGGCGCGGAGCTTCCCGGCGTCGACGCCCGGCACACCCTTGACGAAGACGACGCGTACCGGTGCACTCAAATATCCGCGGCGATACGTCTCGAAAGGGATCACCCAATCGTGTGTGATCCCGTTGTCGGCAATGATCGCGTCGACGCGCAGGTAACGGCGCCGGGGGAGGCCGAATCGCACCGGGACGAAGTCACCGACGTGATAGTTCCATCGGCGCGCTGCCGCGCGTGTAACGAGGATGTCGCCGTCGGAAAAATTCGTGAGCGCTCCCGACACGACGGGCAGGTCGAGAACGAGATTCGCGGTGTCGCTGTCGAGCGCGGTGAACTGCTCGGAGTGACCGGCGCGATCGAAGGTGTCGTCTCCCATCTCGGACGCGACGCGCACGGCGGGCGCCTCGCCGAGCCGGTCGATCGCCTCCACATCGATGCCCGGGGCCGAATCGCTGACCACCACGTAGTCGGCGTTGTCGGCCCGCGATACGAGCTGATGCATCGCGGCGTGCGCCGATCCCGCGAGCACCGCGACGGTCGTGACCATTCCCAGGCCCAGCACCAGCGCGAGTACCGGCACCAATACCCGCCGAGGATTGCTCTCGGCACTGGTTCCCGCAACCGCACCCGCCGCACCCGTGCGCCCGGCCAAGGCACCGAGCACGCGGAAGATCGGCGACGCGCAGACCGGCAAGGCGATGAGGACCGCGAGAGTGAGGGTGACTGCACCGGCAATCTCGAGACCCGCACCTGCGCCGTCCAGAAACCTGCTCGCGAGCAGTAGGACCGCTCCGACGAGTGCGATGGCAGCCGGAACGAGCGCGAGACGCGCGGGAAGGGGTTCGGGCGATGACGGCTGCGCTTCACGCCAGGCCGCGACGGGCGGGACCTTGCTCGCGCGCCGCGCCGGGATCGCCGCGATCGCGACGCACGCGAGTGTTCCGACCACCGCGGCCGTTACCACGATCCCGAAGCTGAAATGGATCGCGCCGATGTCGGCATTGCGACCGCTCAGCACCGCGAGCCGGCGGAGACCGTAGGCCGCGGGAAGGCCTGCGCAAGCGCCGATCGTCGATGCTACGAACCCGACTATCGCGCCCTCGCCGACGACCGAGAGATACACCTGTGCGCGCCCCATCCCGACCGTTCGGAGCAATGAGAGCTCCCTTGTCCGCTGCGCCGCCAGCAAGCTGAAGGTGTTGAAGACCAGCCCACAGCCGACGGCGGCAGCAAGGAGCGAGAGCGCGAGGAGAATTGCGGTCAGTGAGCTGGAACGTCGCGCGAGGTTCGCGAGTTGCGCGTTGTCGTACTGCGCCCGCGTGATCACCGACGTGCCGTCACCGGGAATGACTTCGTTGATCCGATCACGGAGTGTTTCCACCGACACGTCGCGAGTCGCCGTCACCTCGATCAGATCCCACCGGTTGCCGATACCGGTCACGCGCTGGGCCCACGCCCCAGAGACGAAGACCGCGTCCGCGCCCGTCAGGTCGGGACCACTCTGGCGTTGCACGAAGCCGACGATGCGGGCGGCACGCGGCGAACCG
Organism: Actinomycetota bacterium; assembly: GCA_030839105.1. GTDB lineage: Bacteria > Actinomycetota > Acidimicrobiia > IMCC26256 > PALSA-610 > PALSA-610. The sequence continues at coordinate 2,228 of JAUZEI010000073.1, read as the reverse complement.
GCGTCGACCGATAGACGGATCGTGTCTCCGATGCGCAGGCGTGACAGGCGCGCGGTCGCGCTGCTCACGGCGACCTCGCCCGCTCCGGCCGGAGCGCGCCCGGCGGTGAGACCAAAGGACGAGAGATCCTTCGACTTCATCCAGCTGTACACGTAGTTGGGGCGATCCGATTCGAGGAACCTGCCCGCGACCGTCACGAGCTGGCCGATGCGAACGACCTGCCCCTCGCCCTCGGCGACACCCGGGACCGCGCGCACCCGTTGGAGTAGCGCGTCCGATACCGGTGCAAAGTCGCTGATGCCCTGGCGAACATCGGTTTCGGGACCGCGAACGAAGAGATCGGTACCTGTCGAACTCGGTCGTAGCAAGTTGGTGTACGACGAGCGGGCACTTTGCGCGAGAACGACGGTGCCCGACACCAGTGCCACGCCGATGGCGATCGCCGCGGCCGAGAGCAGGTATTGCGTCCAGCGCGCACGGACGCCGCGCGCGAGGAGCTTCAGCAAGGCGGCGCTCCGGCCATGGGCGCAGAGTACAGTTCGAAATTCGGGGCCTCGGCAGGATGAAGGGGTATGCGCGTGCGCTCGATCGAATCCCGCTGGTATTCGGGCTTGATCGTTATCGCAGCGCTCTTGGCGGGATGCGGAAGTTCGAGCAAATCGAACGCACGTCCGAAGGACGATCCGCCGCCACCGTTTCGGTCCGTCGAGCTGACCGACGCGGGATGTACGCCCGACAATTTCACGCTGACTTCCGGTGACATCGAGTTTCGCGTCACGAACAACGCTTCGACGAAGGTCAAGGAGATGGAGGTCCAGTCGGAGGACGGTCACGCGGTCGGCGACGTCGAGGGCGTGACACCCGGTCACACCCGATCGTTCGTGGTGAACCTGAAGGTCGGGACCTACAGGATTCGTTGTCCCGAGGACGCGCCGGCGGGCGGCTCGATCACTGTCAAGTGACGCTCCCGGACACGCACCTTCCCGCGGCGAGGATGGTCGACGGCGTTCGCAAGTACCACACGGATGGAGTCGAGGTTCGCGCGCTCGATGGCGTCTCGCTCGAATTCCCTCGCCATCGATTCACGACGGTGATCGGCCCGTCCGGATCGGGGAAGTCGACGCTGTTGCACTGTCTCGCGGGCCTCGATCGCCTGACGGCCGGTCACGTCTACCTCGGCGAGCTGGAGCTCAGTGCCCTCGGCCGGACCGCGCGGACGAGGGTGCGGCGCCAACAGGTCGGTGTGGTGTTCCAGGGGTTCAATCTGCACCCGGGCTTCGACATCGCGCAGAACATCGCGCTGCCATCCGTCATCGCCGGACGTCAACCCGACATCGAGTGGGTCGACGGGATCGTGACCCGACTCCGTCTGGGTCATCTGCTGCACCGCCGACCGATCGAGCTTTCCGGCGGCGAGCAGCAACGCGTGGCCGCGGCGCGGGCTCTCGCCGGCCGACCGGAGTTGATCCTTGCCGACGAACCGACCGGGAATCTCGACTCCGGTGCCGCAGGTGACCTCCTCGACATACTGCGCCTGGCGGTCGACGATTTGGAACAGACGGTGATCCTCGTGACGCACAATGTCGCGGCCGCGTCGGCGGCCGACTACCTCGTGGTGCTGGTCGACGGGAGGGTGATCGAGGTCGCCGACGGGCCGACGGTCGACGAGGTGAACCGACTCGCGCGTCTGTCGACCGGCTAGCAGCGCTGCAGCGGAGGAAGTGCGGCGGGAGGCGGCGGTGTCCCGTCCGGTGCGCGGTTCAGCCCGATCCAGGCCTGGTCCAGGAAGCTCTCGTCGCGGGCGACGCGTTCCCAGTCGGGACGCAGTATCCGAACGCCCGCAAGTCGGTTGCGCACATCACGCGATCGGCAATCGTCGGGCACAACGTCGGTACGCGCGGGCATGGCCGACGCGCTACCGGCCGCAGCCTGCCCCGCCTTCGACCACATGTACTTCAGGAGTGCCACCGCATCCGCCCGGTTGTGGCCGCCGCGCACAAGCGCAGCGCCGAACGGTGTCGCCAACGTCGTCAGCATCGACCCTTGGCGCGGGAACCAGATCGTGAGGTTGTGGTACTGCTCGATGTCGTTCAGGTTCTCGTGCAGGTTGCCGTTCGCGACGAGCATCGGACCCGCGGCGACGAGCCGACTCATCGTGTCGGTCGTGATCCAATGCGTACGCACCGACGGCTCGAGTTGCGTGATGAAGCGGACCGCGGCGTCGCGTC
>JAUZEI010000059.1 GCA_030839105.1 Actinomycetota bacterium | reverse complement strand
CCGTGATCGGGCCGGACGGGCCTGAACCCGAGCCCGACACACCGCCGTCGCCGGATGTGCACGACGCGGTGTAGGCCGTCGTCGTGCTGCCGTTGTTTCCGTTCGGCGTGAAGCTGACAACGAGCGGTCCGGTCGCGCCCGTCGTCGAACCCGGAACAACCTTCAGAATCGTCGGTGCACCCGGAGTTCCGACGATCACCGCGGACGAAGGCTGCGACGCGCTGCTTGCTCCCACCGCGTTCTTGGCCTTCACCGTGCAGGTGTAGGTCTTCGCGGGTGTCATGTTGATCACCGTGATCGGGCTCGACGTGCCGGAGCCCGTCCCCGGGGCGCCTCCGTCGGCGGACACGCAGGAAGCGTCATAGCCCGTGATCGGGCTACCCCCGTCACTTACCGGAAGGGTGAACGAGACCGTCAATGGTCCCGTCGTCGTCGTCGCGCCCGGCGCGGCCTTCACGTTGGTCGGCGCCGAGGGCACGTTCGCTACGGTGAACGGGCTCGACGGGGCCGAGCGCGTTCCGGTGCCGTATTGGTTGGTCGCCGCCACAGTGCACGTGTACGTCTTGCCGGGAGTCAATCCGGCCACTGTGATCGGACTCGTCCCCGTGCCGGTCTTCGTGACTCCCTGGTTGGAGGACGCACACGATGCGGAGTAGCCGGTGATCGCGCTCCCGCCGTTGCTCGCCGGCGCAGTGAATGCGACAGACGCGGTCGCGCCCGACAGCGACACCGTGACGCTCGTCGGGGCACCCGGCACCGTCGCGGGCACGAAGCTGTTCGAGGCGGTCGACGGCGGGCTCGAACCCTGCGTGTTCTGCGCGGTGACCGTGCACGTGTAGCTCTTACCGTTCGTGAGGCCCGACACGACGAGCGGACTCCCCGACCCGGTCTGCATTCCGGTCGTGCCGCCGCTAGCCGAGCACGTCGCGATGTAACTCGTGATCGGTGTACCCCCGGTGTCGGTCGGCGCCGTGAACGACACCGAACCCATGCCCGAACCGGCGCGCGCGGCTGCGACGCTCGTCGGCGCGCCCGGAACCGCGGCCGGGACGAAGTTGTTCGATGCGGCCGACGGTGCGCTCGATCCGCGTGCATTCTGCGCGGTCACGGTGCAGGTGTACGTCTTGCCGTTCGTGAGACCCGCCACGACGATTGGGCTCGACGTACCGGTCTGCGAACCCGTGACGCCGCCGTCGTTCGAAGTGCACGACGCGGTGTAGCCCGTGATCGCGGTCCCGCCGTCGCTCGCGGGCGCGGAGAACGAGACGGTCCCCGACGCGTTCCCGCGCACGGCGGTGCCGATCGTCGGCGCACCGGGCACCGTCGTCGCTGCGGTGCTCGCGCTCACGCGCACCGAATTGACAAGGGGCGTCACCGAGTCGTCCGTCGTGCTGAGCGACGCACGGTATTGCAGGTAGCGACCGTTGGGGCTGTTGATCGTCGAGCCGACGACCGCCGACCAGGCCGACCACGTCGAACCGTCGTCCGACGTCTGCGTGGCGAACTGAATGCCGGTACCGCTCGGTGTCACCGTCGCGGCGTCCAGAGTCGACCACACGACATTGGCGCCGGCGTCCACCGTCGCGGATATGAAGGTGCACGGCGTCGTGAACGGCGACATCTGCAGCCAGTCGACCGATACTCCGGCACCGTCGGTGGCGGGATCACTCGCCAACGGCCGCATCTGGGCGCCGACCGCGAGTGCATGGGTCGCGACCGGAGCGCCGTCGACCGAGTAGACGACCTGTGTAGGTGTCCAGTCGATACGGAACCGGTGAGGCGATCCGAGGAGCGTCGCACTCAGAACCGTGTCGATATTGTTCGAGCCGTCGTTCGTTCGGGCCTTCAGCGTGTTGCCGTCGGAGCCAGTGCTGAAGATCGCCCAGGGCGGGTTGTTGAAGTCGGTGCCGAAACCAACGTGTTGGAACGGCCGATTGGCAAAGGTCGCGACGAACTCGAGCGAGCGCCCGGCACCGTACGTTGCCGTTGTTCCGGCGCGCGCGGCTTCGAGCGTGAGCTGCCCGCCGCTCACGGTCGCGGTACCACTTGAATCCCACGGGGTGCTGAACCAGCCGGCCGGCAGCGTGCTGCCCGAGAACTCGGAGCCGGCCTCGGGCGCGAGGCCGACTTCGCCGTCGCCCGGATCATGCGCGACGACCGCGCATGCGCCGGGTGTTCCAGCCGAGAAGTCGCTCGCGGTGGTGTCGGTCGAGGCGAACGTCGGCACGGTGAACGACGCGGGCGGGGCCGGTGAGGCGGGCGCCGTCGCGCTGTTGCCGGCCCGATCGCTCGACGTGACGCGGTAGTAGTACTTGGTGCCGGCCGTGAGTCCGTGCAGCGTGACCGTGTGGGAGGTGACCGCGGCGGGATCGGACTGGCTCGAGTTGAGCGTGCTCGCCGTCGTGCCGTACGCGACCTGCGAGCTGGAGAGCTCGTCGGTCGTCCACGTGACGGGCACGTCGCCGTTCGTCGCCGCGGTCGCGGTGACTCCCGAGATCACGGGCGGTGTCGTGTCGGCCGTGTAGGTCGCCGTGTAGCTGCCCGACACGCTGTCGAACAGTGCGTACGCGACGCCTTTGATCGTCTGGGTCGTGAACGGCACGCTGGCGGCGCCCCGCTTGATCGAGGCGAGCGGTGAACCGTCGGCGCTCGTCATCGGCAGCATCGCCTGCAAGCCGTTGGCGGTCGCGCCTGCCGCGACACCGAACGTCAGAACGTGCCCGCTCCACGCGACCGACGTGAACGACGACGCGTTGCGACCGTCGAGCCAGTCGAGCATCTGGCGGGCAGACACGATCGGGACGTGGCGCGCCTGGGCCGACGCGATGATGGCATCGGCGCCGCTGCTCGTTGCGCTGTCGGTGTGCATGTTCGCGGTGAACACGCCGTAATAGCCCGAGGACCCGAGCGCGTTGTCGAGCAGGGTGTCGATCGTGAGCGGATACGACTGGCCCGACTCGTCGGTCATCTGGGTCGCGGCCTGATACACGTCGATCAGCGAGCCGTCGGGATCGGCGAACCGCATCGGGAAGCCCGACCCGGTGAACAGCCCCGGACGATCCTGAATCCACGAGGGCGGCCAGTAGTAGTAGTTCGTGTCGAGCCGGATGCCGTTCGCGAGCTCGACGTGCGGCTGGGTCGAGTAGTCGGATTCGGGGATGCAGTGCGTGCGGTTGGAGACCGGTCCTGGCACGGTCGTGTATTTGGCATGCCAGTCGGCGAGCTGTGCGCTGTACGCGTTGGCGAGCGACGCCGACGTCCAGTCGACACAGTCGGTCGACACGTGCAGGCCGACCTCGAACCCTTGCTGCGTGTAGGCCGTGGCTTGTTGGTTCGTGAGCGGCGTGCCCGTGTAGACGTACGACGTACTGCGCACGCACTCCCAGTTCG
>JAUZEI010000058.1 GCA_030839105.1 Actinomycetota bacterium | reverse complement strand
GGGAAGACTCGGCGCCGCGGGCGGTGCCCACTGCCCGCCGGGCGGCGCGACGGAAGTTCCGTATGCCGAAGGTCCATAGCCCGTCTGGGCGCCGTACTGCGACTGCGTCCACAGCGCGTTCGCCTGGACCTGCTTCTTCGTGTTCTTCTCGGCGACGTAGAGCATGAACAAGCCGAGCAGGCCGAGCAGGAAGCACACGATTCCCCAGAGGATCGCCGACCCGCCCCACGGGCCCTTGCCGTTCTTGCGCTCGAACTTCTCCGCTTCTCGATAGCCGGCGAATCCCAACCCCGCGGCTATCACGAGGATCACGACTTGCATTGCGATTCTCCAATTCTCGCCCGTCCGCGTATCGGTGCTCACGCCACCGACCTTGACGCTCGCCGCCAACTGTCACACGAGCCGGCGTGTGTCGCAGATAGCTCGAAGTTGTGCCATATGGCGACTAACGTCACGACCATGCCCGACGGTGAGACGCCCGCCGTGGCCAGCCGCTACCCCGAAATCCTCACGACCGCGCTGGCCGCCGAACTCCTCCACGTGCACGTGGAGTATCTGCGCCGCATGGTGCGGGAAGGCCGCATCCCCGCGCACCGGTTTCCCGGTGGGCGAGAGATCCGCTTTCACCGCGACGAGCTCATCGCGTGGGTGAAGGCGCAACCGGGCGAGGATCGCTCGCCGAGCGCATCCGAAAAAGCCCAGTCGTGAAGGTGTCGGCGTGAGTGACCTGACCGGCAAGGTGGCGATCGTCACCGGCGGCAACAGCGGCATCGGGAAGGAGGCCGCCGTCGGCATCGCGCGGGAAGGCGCGCACGTCGTGATCGCGGCGCGGAATCCCGCCAAGGCCGCGGCCGCGCGCACCGAGATCGAGACCCGCGCCGACGCACGGGGTCGCGTCGAGACGATCCCGATCGACCTCGCGTCGTTCGCGTCGGTGCACGAGTTCGTCGACGTCTTCACGGCGAAGCACGATCGCGTCGACATTCTCCTCAACAACGCCGGTCTCGTGCTGCACAAACGCGCGACGACGGTCGACGGGCACGAGACGCAGTTCCAGGTCAACCACCTCAGCCACTTCCTCCTGACGAACCTGCTGCACGACGCGCTCGCAAACGGTGCACCGGCGCGCGTCGTCAACGTGTCGTCCTACGCGCACACCAGGGCCCGGGGGCTCGACTTCGACGATCTCGACTGGGAGCGGCGCCGCTACCGCGGCTTCGCGGCCTACTCCGCGACGAAGCTCATGAACGTGCTCTTCACGCGCGAGCTCGCGCGCAGGTCCGACCCCGATGTCCTCACTGCGAACGCGTTGCACCCGGGTTTCGTCGGCAGCAACTTTGCGCGTGAGGGCGACATCGGGCTGCTCGGCACCATCGGCATGCCCCTGATCCGGCCCTTCGCCATCTCGTCGGCGACGGGTGCGCTCACCTCGATCTTTCTCGCGACGTCCCCCGACGTCGCCGGGCTGACGGGCCTCTATTTCGTCAAGGGCAAGGCCGTGAAGCCCGCGGCGCACGCGCTCGACGAAGCAGCCGCCACGCGCCTCTGGGAGATCAGCGAGAAGTTGACCCAGGCCTGACCGATCTACCGGCCGATCGTGAGGAACGCACGGTGAGCGGATTCGACAACGACTACTCACCGCTCGCCGACACCGAGGTGCACTACCTGCGCTCGGCGCACGTCGATGACGAGTTCAAGATCTTCGTCGGCCACTGCGGCGGCTCCGACGCGCAACCGCCCGTGGTCCTGTATGTGAGCGACGCGAACGGTATGTTCGCCACCGCGGTCGACATGGTCCGCTTCATGCACCTCTCCGCGCACCTTCCGCCCATACTCGTGATCGGTATCGGCTACCGCATGGGCGGCATCGCCGACACGAAGGTCGTGCGCACCCGCGACTTCACCCCCACCGTCGACCGCGCCTTCGCGAAGTACTTCCCGAGTCAGTCGATGATGGGTGGCGCGTCGCAGTTCCTCGCGTTCATCCGCGACGAGCTCCAACCCTGGGTGACGACGCGCTACCGCGTCGCCGACGATGCGACCTACTTCGGGCACTCGCTGGGCGGACTGTTCGGGACCTACGTGATGCTCACGAAGCCGCACACGTTCCGCCGCTACGCGATCGGCAGCCCGTCGCTGTGGTGGCACCGCGACATGATGTTCGATTACGAGGCCCGCTACGCCGAGACGCACGACGACCTTCCGGTCCGCGCCTTCTTCGCCGTGGGCGCGTTCGAGGACCATGACGGACGTCAACGGGAGGCGAGCCGGCTGTCCGCCGAGGAACGGGCCGCCGCGGCATTGCGCTACATCGACATGGTCGCCGACACCGAACGCATGGTCGACCTGCTCCGCAGGCGCAAGTATCCGCACCTCGAGATCGAGAGCGCGGTCCTGGGCGACGAGTTCCACATCACCGTGCCGCAACTCAACCTCTCGCGGGCCCTGCGCCACCTCTTCGACGCGCCGCGCTGAACGACCGCTCCCCGATCATCGAACACAGGGCCGACCGTGCGCGCGATCTACGGGAAGATCGACGTCGTCCTCGCCGACGCGCCGAAGCTCCGCCGCGCTGCGCGCCGACGAGCAGGCCGCGGGTCAGCGCATCCAAGTCGAACTGCAGCATGACTCCAAGGCCGCGAACGACTCTCCAACGCGTACGGCCTTACCGTCTGCGGATCTGAGCCGGGTTGTCGTCGCGTCCGCGACTCGGTCAGTGACGCGACACCGTCACCCACGCGACCTGCGGCAGCGGAACGACGGTTTCGACGCTCGAGCGGTTGACGACCGACACGAAGTCGCGTCCGACGAGCAGCGTGCCCTCGACGCCCTCGGGCTGCAGCATCGTTCCGACGCTGACGTCGCGCTGGGCGTCACGCGCGACGAGCGCGGCGTGGAAGGTGCGACCGCCGGGCGCGCGCCGTCCGCCGTCCGTGGCGTGCTCGACGAACTCGATCGCGATCGGGATGACCGCGCTCAGCTGGATCTCGACCCGCCCGAAGCCACAGCGCAGCGCGAGTAGGTCGTCACCCACCTCGTCGACGAGCCCGACGAAGAACTGCGACGCGACCCTCACGGCGATCCGGTCGCCCGCGTGCATACGCGCACGCAACCAGTCGGTGAGGCTGCGGCCGTGACGCCACTGCGCGGCCGCGTCGGCCGCGGCTGATTCCTGCTCCGCGCGCCACTCGGCGCGCATCTCGCCCGCGATTCCGGTGAGGTCGGGATGATCGGTGTTGCCCGCCCAATCGGGCTGGTCGTGCGGCTGCGCGTTCCCGTCCGTGGGACGAACCATCAGCGCGCCGCGGCGGCAGATCGGTACTTGGACGTGGAGTGCTCGGGGTCCTTGTCGAACCGCGGGATGACCTCGTCGCCGAACAGCGTCACCGTGCGCTCGAGCAGTGCGTGCGGGTAGGTGCTGCCGGACGGGCCCATGATCAGTTGGTCGACGCCGATGTCGACCCACTTCTGGATGCCCTGCGCGCAGTCGTCGGGATTGCCCACGATTGCAGCGCCACTCTGGAAGCCCTTTTCGATCGACTCGAGGGTGGGATCGGGAATCTCGGTCGGCCAGTCGGGCACGAACGGCGGCTTGGGGAACGTGTCGAGGTAATGGAAGACGAGCGTCTGCTGGCGTCCGTTACCGGAGTGCGCCATGTAGTTGCGCGCTTCGTCACGATCCTCGAGGCACATGAAGCTCGTCGTGATCGCGATGTTGTCGTTGACGTACGCGCCGACCGGCTCCGCGTCCTTGATGTGCTTCTTGTACGTCTCGACGAGCGGTGCCATCTTCTCGGGAGTACCGCCGGTGAAGCAGATGACGCCGATGCCCATCTTGGCCGCGCGCTCGAACGTCTCCGGATTGCCCGCGGCGACCCACAACGGCGGGTGCGGCTTCACGTACGGCTTCGGCAGGACGTTGCGCTCCGGCATCGAGAAGAACTTGCCGTCGAAGGAGTAGGGCTCGTCCCGCCACATACGCACGATCTCGCGGATCGCCTCTTCGTACATGTCGCGCGTGATCTCGGGATCGGTGATGCCGAAGCCGCCCATCTCGGTGCTCGACGAGCCGCGTCCGGTCCCGAACTCGAAGCGGCCGTTGGAGACGAGGTCCATCATCGCGACCCGCTCGGCAACCCGCGCCGGGTGATTCACCGGCGGCGTGATGTTGATGATTCCCGACGCGACGTGGATGTTCTGCGTGCGGGCCAAGACCCACGCCATGAGCGTCTCGCTCGCAGAGATGTGCGAGTACTCCTTCAGGAAATGGTGCTCGGTGAACCACGCGTACTTCCAATTGTGCAAGTCGGCGACCTCGCAGAGATCGACCTCGCTCATCAGCCGGTCATGCTCGGCATTCGGGTTCTTCGCCGCCACGTCTTTGTGGATGAAGCCGCCTTGGAAGAGACCGAATTCCATGATGCGCAGATCCTCCGCAGTCGCGAACCGAAGCGTTTTTAGAACGTGTTCTAAATCTAGATGAGGCCGTGGCCGGTGTCCACACCGCGGACCGGACGCCGGACTCGGCGGGGCTCCGCCCATCCGCGGCCGTTGTCACACCCCGGCGGTACCGTCGCCCCATGACCCCATCCGGAGCCGTCGCATCCCCGGGCGGGCCCGGCGCGGTCGGGCAGGTGTTGGGCACCGAAGACGCCACTCCCCTGTCGTTCTGGGTCGCGATCGCGCCCGATCAGTACCTCCAACTCGACGACGTCGTGGTGTGCGAGCGCCTGGTCCCGGGCCGAGACGAGCCGGTGACGCTCTCGGGCGTGGTCACGCAGGTGCGCGCCCGCCAGGAGGGCGCGCGCTTCGACTCCGACGTCTTCCTCATCTCCGACGGCGTCCTGCCCGGTGAGACCGTCGAAGCCGCTGAGGTGCTGACCACCCGCTTCGATCCCGAGGTGTTCGTGCCACCGCGCCCCGGAAGCGAGGTGCGGCGCGCGTCGGGCAACGAACGCGACGTCGCGCTCTTCTTCGACCAGATGAAGTCGCGGCTGCCCATCGGCCTCGGTCGCGACGGTTTGCCGATGTACCTGAACCTCGACTTCCTCGACGGCACGCGCGGCGCGCACGTCAACATCTCGGGCATCTCCGGCGTGGCAACGAAGACGACGTACGCGACGTTCCTGCTCTACGGCCTGTTCCACTCGGGCGTGCTGGGCACCGACGCGACCAACTCGAAGGCGCTGATCTTCAACGTGAAGGGCGAGGACCTGCTCTTCCTCGACCACGAGAACGTGCAGCTCTCCCCCGAGCAGTCGCAGAAGTACCGCGATCTCGGGATGATGCCCGGCGCGTTCGCCGATGTCGCGGTCTACGCGCCGCCGCGGCGCGACGACCCGAACGCAACGCCGGACGTGCAGAACCGCCAGCTGGGCGTGTACCCGTTCTTCTGGACCATCGAGGAATTCGCGACCGAGGAGCTGTTGCCGTTCGTCTTCGCCGACGCCGAGGACGAGCGTCAGCAGTACACGATGGTCGTGCACAACGTGGCCGCGACGTTGAAGAAGGAAGGTCAGCCCGCAGGCGACGGCGGCTGGCGGATCGACGGCGAGACACTGCGCACGTACCGCGACCTCGTCGACTTCATCGTGGCGCGCGTCTCCCACGACGACCCGATGGTGCGCGCGCCGTGGGCGGGGCCGGTCACGGGGACGGGCACGATCAACGCGTTCGTGCGCCGGTTGCTGTCGTCGCAACGCTCGCTGTCCCGTCTCGTGCGCGCGGATGTCGCCGCCGATGCGTTGCTGCGCCACCGGGTCGACACCGCCGCCCAGATCACGGTCGTCGACCTGCACAACCTCGACGATCGGTCGAAGCGGTTCGTCGTGGGTGTCACCTTGCGACGCGCGTTCGACGACAAGGAGCGCGCCGGGCAGCACAAGCCGCTGCTGTTCGTCGTGCTCGACGAGCTGAACAAGTACGCGCCGCGCGACGGCGAGTCGCCGATCAAGGAGATCCTCCTCGACGTCGCCGAGCGGGGGCGGTCGCTCGGCATCATCCTCATCGGCGCGCAGCAGACCGCGAGCGAGGTCGAACGGCGCATCATCTCGAACTCGTCCATCCGGGTCGCAGGCCGGCTCGACGCGGCCGAAGCCGCGCGTCCGGAGTACGGATTCCTGCCGAAGGTGCACCAACAGCGCGCGGTG
>JAUZEI010000054.1 GCA_030839105.1 Actinomycetota bacterium | reverse complement strand
CGACGTCTTCTGCGTCGAGGTCGAGAACATGGAGCGGGTCGACCTCGACGTCGCCACCGAGTTCCTGCTCATCGCCGCGACGCTCGTCGAGCTCAAGGCGCGCCGGATGTTGCCGGGCCGCGAAGACGTCGATCTCGACGAAGAGCTGATGCGGTTCGAGGAACGCGACCTCCTGCTCGCCCGCCTGCTCGAGTGCAAGACGTTCCAGGACGCGGCGCGGGTGATGAACGAGCGCCTGCAGAGCGCGAGCCGTTCGGTCGCGCGCACGGCCGGTCCCGAGGAGCCGTTCCGTTCGTTGGCGCCCGACCCGCTCGAGCGGGTCGCGCTCGAGGCGCTGCTCGTCGCCGCCCGGCGCGGACTCGCACCGCCCGAGCCCGTCGAGGAAGTCCAGACCACACACATCGCGCCCATCCGGGCCAGCGTGCGCGACGCGATCGACACGGTGCTCGCGCTGTTGCCCGGGCACGGTCCGGTGCGCTTCCGCGAGCTCACGTACGGGGTCACCGAGAAGCTCGAGATCATCGTGCGCTTCCTCGCCGTGCTCGAGTTGTTCAAGCAAGGCGTCGTCGACCTCGAACAGATCGAGAGCTTCGGTGAGCTGACGGTGCGGCCACTCGCCGCCGGAGAACGCGTCGCGCTCGACCTCTCCTCGCTCGAGGAATGGGGCGACGAGCCGATGATTCCCGAGCGCGTTCAGGAGCAGGTGTGAGCGATCAGGACGTGTCGGTCGACGTCGAGACCCGGCGCGCGGTGGAAGCGATCGTGCTGGCGGCAACCGAGCCGGTGCATCCCACCGTCATGGCGCAGTTGCTCGAGTTGTCGGTCGAGACGATCGACGACCTGTGCGCGCAGCTCGCGGCCGAGTACGAAGCGCAGGGTCGCGGCTTCCAGCTCGCGCGGGTGGCCGGGGGGTACCGCTTCCAGACCCATCCCGACGCCTACGCGTACGTCGAGAAGTTCGTGCTCGACGGCCAGACCGCGCGCCTGTCGGGTCCCGCGCTCGAGACGCTCGCGATCATCGCTTACAAGCAGCCGGTGTCCAGGGCGCAACTGTCGGCGATCCGCGGTGTGAATGTCGACGCGACGTTGAAGACGCTGGTGGCGCGCGGCTACGTCGACGAGATCGGGCACGACCCGACGCCCGGCAACCCGTCGATGTTCGCGACGTCGCGGTTGTTCCTCGAGCGGCTCGGCCTGAACTCGCTCGCCGACCTGCCCGCGCTCGCCGACTTCGTCCCCGAGGCGTCGATCGTGGAGGCCCTTGAACGCGGCCTCCTGCTCCCGTCGATCGAGGCGAACGACGGGAGTACGGACGACACGAGCACGACCGGCGAGGAGGCGTCCCCGGACGAGTCCGATGTCGACGTGGACGAGTCGACCGGCGGCGAGCTCTAACTCCTTGGCCGAAGAGGGTGAGCGGCTGCAGAAGGTGCTCGCTCGCGCCGGATTTGGATCGCGGCGCACGAACGAGGCGCTGATCGCCGAAGGGCGCGTGACAGTGAACGGCGAGACCGCGGTGCTGGGCCGCCGTGTCGATCCCGAACGCGATCGGATCGAGCTCGACGGCGTGCCGGTGATCATCGACACGGGCATCGTGCACTGGCTGCTCAACAAGCCGGCGGGTTACGTGACGACCGCGCACGACACACACGGCCGGCCGACGGTGCTCGACCTCGTGCCCGACGAACCGCGGGTGTTCCCGGTCGGTCGCCTCGACCTCGAGACCGAAGGGTTGCTCCTGCTCACCAACGATGGCGAGCTCACGCAGCTGTTGACGCACCCGAGTCACGGCGTCGAGAAGGAGTACTACGTCGAGGTCGTCGGTAAGCCGACGCCCGGCGAGCTGCGCGCGTTACGGACGGGTATCGAGCTCGACGACGGACCGACGCACCCGGCCGAGGCCAAGATCCTGCAGGAATCGGCGACCGGCACGACCGCCCTGACGATCGTGGTGAAAGAAGGGCGCAAGCGCATGGTGCGCCGGATGTGCGCGGCGGTCGGTCATCCGGTGGTGCGGTTGGCGCGTACCCGCATCGGGCCGCTGCGTGACCCGCAGCTCGCGCCGGGGAAGTGGCGGGTACTGGCGAGCGCCGAGGTACGGGCGCTGTACGCGGCCGGACTCGGCGAGAGCCGCGAGGCATCCGAGTAACGTGACGCCCCGTGAGATTGCTGGCATTGCGCGGTGCGACGACCTTCGACGAGGACACGAAGGCCGAGATCGACACCAAGACCCAGACGCTCGTGCGCGAGATGCTCGAACGGAATTCGATCGCGCACGACGACCTCGTCAGCATCATCTTCACGGCCACCGACGACCTCACCGCCGAGTTCCCGGCGACCGCGGCGCGTGCGCTCGGCCTCGGTGACGTGCCGCTGTTGTGCGCCCGCGAGCTCGGGATCGGGCACGGCATGAAGCGCGCGATCCGCGTGATGATGCACTTCTACGGTGAGCAGAGCCGGGGCGATCTCCACCACGTGTACCTCGAAGGTGCACGGTCCCTGCGCGACGACCTCCCCGAGTAGTCGTGCGCATCGCAGTCGTCGGCACGGGCCTCATCGGCGGCTCGATCGGGCTCGCGCTCGCGGCGCTCGGGCACGACGTGGTCGGCTTCGATCGCGATCCCGACCGGCTCGCGCGCGCCCGGGAGCTCGGCGCGGTCGCATCGATCGCCGGCGACCTCAAGTCGGTCGCGGCCGGCGCCGACGCGGCGTTCGTCGCGTTGCCCGTCGGCGCGATCGCCGACGCAGTCGTCGAGCTCCTCGACGCGGGAGTACCCGTCGTCACCGACGTGGGATCGGTGAAGGGTCCGGTCGTGGCGGCCGTCGCGGCCCGGTGTCCGGCCGGCGCAGCTCGTTTCATCGGTGGTCATCCCATGGCCGGTTCGGAACAGGAAGGCATCGACGGCGCGCGCGCCGACGTGTTCGTCGGCGCGGCGTGGGTGCTCACGCCGACTGCGGCGACGGCGGAGGCCGCGTACACGACGTTGCGCGGGCTCCTGCGCGGACTGCAGGCCGAGGTCGTGGCGGTGACACCCGAAGATCACGACGTGCTGGTCTCGTTCGTGAGTCACGTGCCCCAGCTCGCGGCCTCGACGCTCATGGATGTCGCGACGACGCACGAAGAGCAACACCGCGCGCTATTGCGACTCGCGGCGGGCGGGTTTCGCGACATGACCCGTATCGCCGCGAGCCATCCGGCGATCTGGCTCGACATCCTCACCTCGAACCGCGACGCCATCCTCGGCGCCCTCGACGCGTACCTCGCCGGATTGCAGAACGCGCGCGACCTGATCGCGGCCGGCGATCGCGAAGCGTTGGAGGCCCTGCTCGACCGCGCCCGTGCCGCGCGTCGGAACCTGCCGGTGGGAGTCTCGATGGCGGCCAAGCTCGTCGAGCTGCGAGTCGTGGTACCCGATCGGCTCGGCGTGCTCGCCGAGGTCACCACGCTTGCGGGCCGGCTCGGCGTGAACGTGGCCGACCTCGAGATCGCCCACTCCAAGGAGGGTGGGGAAGGTGTGTTGGTGCTGATCATCGCGGCCGACGATGCGGGCGCGTTGGAAGCGGGGCTGCACGAGCTCGGCTACCGGACGGGCCGGACGGGGATCGAGTGAACAGCGGTCGTGCGATCGGCGGGGCGCCCGACCGGCTCGCGTTCGGTGGAGGACAGCCGCTCCGGGGCCGCCTGCGCCTCCCCGGCGACAAGTCGATCTCGCACCGGGCGTTGATCTTTGCCGCCCTCGCCCACGGGACCAGCGTGATCACGAACCTCGGGACCGGTGCGGATGTGGGCGCGACGGCGCGCGTGCTGGCCGGGTTGGGAGTGATCATCGCTTCCGATGGTGGCGCGGTCGTGGTGGAGGGCAGCGGCGTCGAGGGACTCACAGAGCCCGGCGACTGGCTCGACTGCGAGAACAGCGGCACGGCCATGCGCGTGCTGGCCGGCGTACTGGCGGGACGTCCGTTCCTTTCAGTGCTGAGTGGCGACGCGTCCTTGCGGAGCCGGCCCATGGGTCGGATCGTCGAGCCGTTGCGGGCGATGGGTGCGCACGTCGACGGCCCGGATGGTGCGACGCGCGCGCCGCTCGTTCTCCGGGGCGACGCGTTGCACGGGATCCGGTACGAGCTGCCGGTCGCGAGCGCGCAGGTGAAGACGTGCGTACTCCTCGCCGGCTTACAGGCCGACGGCCAAACCGTCGTCGTGTCGCCCGCGCCCAGTCGGGATCACACCGAGCGCATGTTGCGCGCGCTCGGGGCCCCGATCACGGTCGATGGTCTCGCGGTGACCGTCACCCGGGGCGCGCCCCGTCCGTTCGAGATGGCTGTTCCGGGTGATCCGTCGTCGGCCGCGTTTCTCGCGGTTGCGGCCGCGATCACGCCGGGATCCGAGGTGGTCATCGAGGGCCTGTCGGCGAACCCGACGCGGGTGGGTTTCGTCACTGTGTTGAAACGCATGGGCTGCGACATCGAGCTCACGGCGACGGGGGAGGTGTGCGGCGAACCCGTCGGCGACCTGCACGTGCGCGCCTCGGAGCTGCACGGTACGACGATCGAGGGCGACGAGGTACCGAACGTGATCGACGAGATCCCGGCGCTGGCGGTCGCGGCCGCGTTCGCGGAGGGCGTCACCGATGTGCGAGATGCGGCCGAGCTCGTCGTGAAGGAGAGCAACCGGATCGGGACGTTGCGGGTGGTGGTGGGCAAACTCGGCGCCGGCGTCGAGACGCGGGCCTACGGGCTCGTCGTGAGGCGCGGTGCTGCCGGCGCCGCCGCCTTCGCCTCTCATGGTGACCACCGCATCGCGATGGCGATGGCGGTCGCCGCCCACGCGCTGCCCGCGGAGTCGACGGTCGAGGGCTGGCGGGTCGTGGCGTCTTCGTATCCGGAGTTCGCGCATGATCTCGCGCGCCTGAGCGCCGACGACACGTCGTGACGATCGTGATCGCGATCGACGGACCCTCGGGCTCCGGCAAGTCGACCGTGGCGCGGGGCGTCGCCGCTGCGCTCGCGCTGCCCGTGCTCGACACCGGCGCCATGTACCGCGCGGTCACTTTGGCGGCGCTCGAAGCGCAGGTTCCACTCGACGACGCCGAGGCGTGCGCCGCGATTGCGGAGCGGGTCGTGGTGACGCTGGAGGAGGGCGTCACGTTGCTCGACGGCCGCGACGTGCGCGCCGAGATCCGCGGTCCGGTCGTGACCGGCGCGGTGTCGATCGTCGCGGCCCACCCGCCCGTGCGCGCGATCCTCGTGGCGCGCCAGCGCGCCTGGGTCGCGCGGCACGGCGGCGGGGTGGTGGAGGGCCGGGACATCGGCACCGTTGTGTTCCCCGACGCGACCGTCAAGGTGTACCTCGTGGCGGCCGACGAGGTACGCGCCCGCCGGCGCCAGCGCGACGAGCTGGCCGCGGCGAGGGATGTCGCGGTCGACGAGGTCAAAGCTGCGCTGGACCGCCGCGACGCGATCGACAGCGGGCGCACCGTGTCGCCGCTGCGGGCCGCCGAAGATGCGATCGTCATCGACACCACGCATCTCGATGTGGATACCGTCGTAGCCGACGTCGTCGCCCGGGCTCGAGCCGCGGAGGCATCGCGATGAACTTCTACGACTCGATCCGACTGCTCGTGGCGGGCGGATCGTCGTTGCTCTACCGGGCCCGCATGGAGCACCGGGAGCGGCTGCCCACGGAGGGCGGCTATGTGCTCGCGCCGTCACATCGTTCGATGATGGACATCCCGTTCGCGGCCTGGTTGTCGAAGCGCCCATTGCGTTACATGGGCAAGGCCTCGCTGTTCCGCATTCCCGTGGCGGGCTGGTTCTTCCGCACGCTCGGCGGGTTCGAGGTCGCGCGCGACGGCACCGACCGTAAGGCGCTCCGCGACTCCATCGCGATGTTGCAGGCAGGCGAGGTGCTGCTGATCTATCCGGAGGGAACCCGCCAGAACGGCCCGAAGATCGCGGCCCTGCAACCGGGCGCCGCCTATCTCGCGTTGCGGGCAGGCGTGCCGATCGTCCCGGTCGGCCTCGCGGGCAGCGAAGACGTCATGCGGAGTCACCGCATCAAGCTGCCGCGTTTTCGCCGGGTCGTGATGGTCGTCGGTGAGCCGATCGTCACCCCGGCCCGGGAGGGCGGTGGCGTGGTGGCGCGTGACCAAGTCGACGCGCTGACCGCACGCCTGCACGATGCGTTGCAGGTGGTGTTCGACGAGGCGAACGAGCTCCGCGACCGCTAGGGAAACGCGGCGAGGACCTTCGACGCGTCGAGGGTGCGATCGTCGACGAATGGGCCGCCCGGAGCACGCACCGCGGTGACGTCGCCGCCCAGTATCAGTGCAACCACGGCGTCGAGCGCAGGGATCAGCTCCCGCAACTCGCGCGGTGGCGGAAAGTATTCGTCTTCGTCGGTCATGCGCACGACCTCGACGCCGTCGCGCGGCGCGAGCCTCGCAATGACCGAATCGACGAGCTCCTCGGGCGCGCTGGCGCCGGCCGTGACGCCGACGATGCGGGCCGCGCCGATGTCGAGCTCGTCCGGCCCGTCGACCCGCAAGACCTTCCGGCATCCCGCCTCGCGTGCAACCTTCGTCAACGCGATCGTATTGGAGGAGTTCGCGCTCCCGATCACGACGACGGCGTCGGCGCGCTTGGCGATGTCGGTCAGCGCATCCTGGCGGTTGGTGGTCGCGAAGCAGAGGTCGTTGCGCGACGCGGTCCACACCTCGGGAAAGCGTTCGCGCGTGCGCTCGACGACACCGGCCCATTCGTTCTGGGCCAGCGTCGTCTGCGCGAGCACCGCGACCCGACTCGGGTCGGTCACACTCGCGGCGGCCGCGGCGAGATCGGCGTCGTGCTCGACGAGCTGGATCGACTCCGGCGCGACCGCGAGCGTTCCGACCGCTTCGTCGTGCCCGGCGTGTCCGACATAGAGGATCGTGAAACCCTTGCGGGCGCGCACCTTGGCCTCGTGGTGGACCTTGGTGACGAGCGGGCAGACCGCGTTCACGACGTAGCGGTCATTGGCGCGTGACGCCGCGACGACGTCGGGCGCGCTGCCGTGCGCGGAGAGCATGAGGGGCGATCCGGCGGGAACGTCGTTGACGTCGTCGACGAAGATCACGCCCTGCTCCCGGAACCGGTCGACGACGAGCCGGTTGTGCACGATCTCGTGGTAGCAGTACACGGGCGGCTCGAAGACCCGCACCATCCAGGCCAACGCCTTGATCGCCATCTCGACGCCGGCGCAGAACCCCCGCGGCTCGGCGAGCAGGACCTTTTCTACCGGCACGGGACGAGGGTACCGGCGGTGACCCCGTAACCTGGCCTCATGCCTGCCGCTCGTGTTGATGCCGTCGCGCCCGGATCCCCGGCCGCGCGGGCCGGCGTGATCGTGGGCGACGAGGTGCTCGCGGTGAACGGCGAGGTCGTACGGGACGTCATCGCCTACCAATTTCAGGTCGACGGCGCGCACGTCGAGCTCGATCTCCGGCGGGGCGGGATGGAGCGGGTCGTGCACGTCGACAAGCCCGACGGGGCCCAGCTCGGCATCGAGTTGTCGAGCGCGGTGTTCGACCGGGTGCGCACGTGCGACAACCACTGCCCGTTCTGTTTCATCCACCAGCTGCCGAAGGGCATGCGCAAGTGCTTGTATCTGAAGGACGACGACTACCGCCTGTCGTTCCTCTACGGAAACTTCACGACGTTGACGCGCTTCACGGAGGCGGACCTCGAGCGGGTGGTGAGCGAGCGCCTCGGACCGTTGTACGTCAGCATTCATGCGACCGATCCCGACGTGCGTACCCGACTCCTGCGCAACCGGCGCGGCGCAACGAGCTTGCGGTGGCTCGAGCTAATCCTGGACGCGGGGATAGAGGTGCACGGTCAGGTCGTCGTATGTCCCGGAATCAATGACGGCGGGGTACTCGACGACACACTGCTCGGCGTGCTCGATCGCTTCCCGGGGCTGACGACGCTCGGTGTCGTTCCGCTCGGTGTGAGCGGGCACAACCGCGAAGCGGAGATGCGCGTCCACGCGCTCGCGGAGGCGCAGGCCGTCGTCGACATCGTCGAGCGTTGGCAGGC
>JAUZEI010000053.1 GCA_030839105.1 Actinomycetota bacterium | reverse complement strand
GGGCACGAACTGCCCGGCGACATACTTCGGAGCTCGCCTCGGATCCTGGGACGAAGCGTGCACCCACGTCCCGAACGAAAACGAACTGACGGAGCTGCAGTTGACCGACGCATTACAGCATCGGGGCGTGCAGTACGCGACCAACCACCTGGCGCGCGTCCCGCTCGTCGTGTCCGCCCGCGTGGCTCGCCAATGGGGTCTCTGGGACCCGGCGAACGAAGCCCGGCTCGAGTCCGTCGAGAGCAGGAACGAGGGGTGGCAGTTACTGACGTGGGGGTTCGACCTCGCACTCGCCGCCCTGTCGATCTACGCGCTGGTCACGCTGGTCAAGCGCCGGAAGGTCTCGGAGGTCGCGCCCTTCGTGCTCCTCCTGGTAGCGGTAACTCTCGACGCCGCGCTGGTCTATGGAAAGCAGCGTTTCCAGGCCGCGGCTCATCCGGCACTGTTGGTCCTGGCCGCGTACGCGCTCGCGCTTCTCGCGCGAAACACACGGGGAAGCCGAGCGCCTGCCGGCCGCCGGTGACCGGCGTCAGCGCCTCTTGGCCCTCGCGCCGGGGAGGAGCTCGCGCCAACTTTCGGCGCTCACCTCGATGTCGAACTTCTTCGCGGCGGTCCGAATCTTCTTCCAGGCCCGATCCCGTTCCGCGTCGGTGACGTCCTCGACCTGATCGAACCGGGCGATCGCGTTCCGCACGTGCTTGGCGTCGGTGAGGGGTTCCTTACGCTTGCGTGTGAAAGCGAAATCCTTCGCCGCCAGACGGTTCTGCGCGGCGGTACTCAGAGCGGACGAAGGCGAACGCTTCGGCCGTTTACCGCCTCGGGCACTCGCACGTGGTGTCGAGCGCGCCTTCTCGGCGTTCTTGCGAGCGGCCGTCTTCTGCCGGGCGGTAGCCATGCATGCCTCCTTGACGCGCGAGCTCGATACGCCGGCCCCCGTGCTCGGACCGTCTGCCGGCGCACGCCTAGCGCAGAACGCCGATCAGCAAGAGAACGATGAGAATGACGACGACGGTTCCAATGCCGATATACATGGCATTCCTTTCGCTGGTGGACGAAGTCGTTGTACCGAAGCGCCCGCGAGCTCCAAACCCCGTCTGTTGCAAAGCCGTCGCACGAGAATCTCAATGCGCCGGCGCACGTCTAGCGCGCGCCGGCCTTGGGAACAATGCACCAATACCGGAAACCACCTCGGTTCCGATGCCCGTTCGAGAGGAGGCCACTCATGGCCGGACAAGATGCTCGGCTCACCGGCAAGCGGGTCGCGTTTCTGATCGCCAACGAAGGCGTGGAGCAGGTCGAGCTCACCGAACCGTGGAAGGCGGTCGAACGCGCGGGCGGGCAACCCGTGCTGGTTGCGCCCAAATCAGGCAAGGCCCAGGCGTTCAACCACCTCGACAAGGCGGACACGTTCGACGTCGACATGACCGTTGACGACGCGCTCGGGCAGTCCTTCGACGCGCTGGTGTTGCCCGGAGGCGTCGCCAATCCCGACCAACTCCGCATGCAGCCGAAGGCCGTGCACTTCGCCCATTCGTTCTTCGACGCCGGCAAACCCGTCGCCGTCATCTGTCACGGGCCGTGGACGTTGATCGAAGCGGCCGCAATTCGCGACCGGACGATCACGAGCTGGCCGAGTCTCAAGACCGATCTCACGAATGCCGGCGCCGAGTGGGTCGACGAGCAGGTGCGCGTCGACACCAACGGTCCCAACGTGCTCGTGAGCAGCCGTCGACCCGACGATCTGCCCGCCTTCACCAAGACCCTCGTCGAGGTCTTCGCCGACGCCCGGTAACGGAGCGCCGGTGGACACAGGTGCAATTCTCGTCGACGCCTTCGAGCGGATCCGCGCCGCCACCCACCGGGCCGCCGACGGTCTTCCGGAGGACGCGCTCGCATTCCGCCCGGGCGTCGACGCGAACTCGATCGCATGGCTGGTCTGGCACATCACCCGCATCCAGGACGATCACATCGCCGACCTGCGCGACGCGAAACAGGTCTGGATCTCCGATGGGTGGTACGAACGTCTCGGGCTCCCGTTTCCGCCGACCGCGACGGGTTACAACCAGACGAGCGCTGAGGTCGCGTTCGTACGCGCCTCGGCGAGAGATCTGCTCGGCTACTACGACGCGGTCCACTCCGAGACCGTCGCGTACGTGCGAACGCTCGGGCCCGACGACCTCGATCGCATCGTCGACCGATCATGGGACCCGCCAGTCACCCAAGGGGTCCGGATCATCAGCGTCATGTCCGACAACCTGCAGCACGCGGGGCAGGCCGCATACGTTCGGGGCCTGATCGAACGAGGAGCGTCATGAGCAAGCTCAGCGAGATGTGGACGCGCGCGAAAGGAAAGGTCGCGCGCCCGTGGGCCGAGGCCGCCGGGGACCGCCGTTCCGAGGCCAACGCCGCGATCGAGGCGGAGACGGGACACAAGCCCGACGCCAAATCCCTCGACGAGGTCGAGCACGAGGTGCGTCGCCGGCACAACGATATCGAGGACGGTCCGACGCAGGCCTGACCCGATCAACGGTCAGTCCGCGGACGGCGCGGGCTCGACCGAACGAGCAGATCGTCGCCGCAGCGCGAACGCGACCGCCGGAACCGAAGCGCCGAACGCGCCGATCGGCCGTCTCCACCGCGAGTTCGGCTCCGACCCGGGCGTTCTCGCCGACCACGGACGCGCGTTCATCCGGGGCATGGCTGCGGCGGGCGTTCTCACCA
>JAUZEI010000052.1 GCA_030839105.1 Actinomycetota bacterium | reverse complement strand
AGGAGCCGTCATGAGGCAGTTGGACGCCGAGCTCCGCCGATTCTTCGCGAGGCGCGTCGTGCGCGGCACGTTCCTCGTAGCGGCGTTGATCGTCGCGATCGCGGTGGGCGTGGGAACGGCGAATGGCCACAAGGGCACGTCGCTGGAGTACGACCCATCGACCGGAGCCGTCATTCCGAGCGGTGAATCCGTGTCGGATGCCGGACGGCCGTTCGTCGAATCCGGCAATGGCTCCGGGGCCTTCGTCCTCTCGCAGTCGGACACGCGCACGAACATCGGCAAGGATCTCCGCAAAGTGCTGGAGGGCACCGGTATCGCGCTGCTCTTCGCGGGATTCGCGCTCGGCGCATCGTTCGTCGGCGCGGAGTTCAACGTCGGCTCCCTGACGACGCAGCTCCTCTTCGAACCGCGGCGCTGGAGAGTGCATGGCGCGAAGGCGGCAGCCGTCGCGATCGGGGCGACCACGCTGGCGTTGGCAGTCATGCTCCTCGTCGCGCTGGCGATGTACATCGGGAGCCTGCTCGGCGGTGTCGTCGACGGCATCACGGCGACGTTCGTGGTCCATCGCGTCGCCGAAGCGATTCGCATCGCAGCCGCCGTCGGCGCGGGCGCGGTGCTGGCCTACGCAATCACGCTGGTCGCCAAGCGTTCGAGCGCGGGCATGATCGCCATGTTCCTCCAGTACCCGCTGTTGTTCCTGCTCGATCCGGCGAAGAAGCCCTTCGGCGTGCTCTCGCACTACATGCCCCTCCGAGGGCTCCTCGCGATCGCGGCCGACCCCGCGGGCGCGACGGGCGTCAACGAACGCACCATTCACACCATGGCCGGCGGAGCCGTATTGGTCGTCGTCTGGCTGGCGGTGATCGTCAGCTCGTCGGGATTCGCGTTCTCCCGCGCCGAAGTGCGCTGAACCGGACCCGAGCCGGTACCGTCGGCGGCGATGTCTGAGCGTGTCGACGTCGTCGTGGTGGGGGCCGGCCCGGCCGGGGCGGCGGCCGCGATCACCGCGGTCGGGCACGGCCTCGACGTCGTGTGCATCGACAAAGCGCAATTCCCCCGCGACAAGACCTGCGGCGACGGGCTGACGGCGAACGCGCTGCGGCTGCTGGAGCACCTCGGCCTGTCGCTCGACGACATCCTCGTCACCCAGCCCGTGTTCGTCCGCGAAACCGTCTTGGTCTCGCCCCCGGGTCACCGTGCCCATCTTCCGCTCCCGACGAACGGCGCGCACGCCGCGGTCGTGGGCCGGCGCGGGCTCGACGCCGCGCTCGTCGCCGAGGCGCGGCGACGGGGCGTCGACGTACGCGAGGGGTCGGCCGTCGAGACGCTGAAACCGGACGGCGACTGCGTACAGCTCACCCTCGATGACGGTACGGTCATCGACGCGTCGCACGTCGTCGCCGCCGACGGGCATTGGTCGACCGTGCGGCGCGCGCTCGAACCGGGCTCACGACGCGATCTCGGCGAGTGGCACGCGGTGCGTCAGTACTTCGACGGCGTCGACGACGACCGTCTGTGGGTCATGTTCGAACGCGATCTGCTACCCGGGTACGCGTGGCTCTTCCCGTTGCCCGACGGTCGGGCGAATGTCGGCTACGGAGTGTTGCGCGCCGATGGTCGGAGTGGTCGCGAGCTGAAGGACCTGTGGCCTGACCTCCTCGCGCGACCCCTGCTCCGCGAAGTGCTCGGGCCCGACGCGCGCCCGAGTGAACCCGTGCGCGCCTGGCCGATACCCGCGCGCTACGCGCCGGAGCGACTCGTGTCCGGACGGGTGCTCTTCGTCGGGGACGCGGCGGGAGTCGTCGATCCGATGACCGGAGAGGGAATCGCGCAGGCGCTCGAGACGGGGATGCTCGCGGGCGACGCGATCGCGACCGGCGCCGATTACCGGCGTCTCGTCCACCGCACACTCGGACGCGATCTGCGCTTCGCGAATCTGTTGCAGCACGTCCTGCGTCGTCCGCTCGGCGCCCGCGCCGCGATCGTCGTCGCCGACCTCACGCCGTGGACCCGACGCAACTTCGCCCGCTGGATGTGGGAGGACTATCCCCGCGCGATCCTCGGGACGCCCGACCGCTGGCACCGAGGCACCATGACCGCGCCCGGCGCCTGGTCGACATGACACGCCGTACAGACGACATGCCATGATGTCGCCATGGCCGAAGGAAAAGCAGAAGTATCGATCGATCGCAGCCCCGACGACGTCTGGAAACTCGTACGTGAGTTCGGCGGGCTCGACACGTGGATGCCCGGCGTGGAGTCGTGCGTCGTCGACGGCGACGTCCGCACGATCGGGTTGATGGGCATCGAGATCAAGGAGCAGCTGCGCGGCATCGACGACACTGCGCGCCGCATCTCGTACTCGGTGGTCGAGTCGCCGATGAGCAACATGGAGTCGCACCAGGCGACCATCGCGGTCGATCCCGAGGGCAACGGGTCGCACGTCACGTGGACGGTCGAGGTTGCACCCGACGAGCTCCTCGGCCTCTTCGTCCCGGTCTACGAAGGCTCCGTTGTGGAGCTCAAGAAGCAGCTCGAGAACTAAGCGCTACAACGACAGCGCGGTCGGCATCGCCGGGCCCCCGGGCTCGACGAGAATCTTCACGTGCTCTTCGGGATTGCCGAGCGCGCCGAATGCCTCGGGGATGCCGTCGACGCCACACGTTCCCGTGATCATCGGAGTGACGTCGATCTCGCCTTCTGCGATCGCGCGTAGCGTGTCGCCGAATTCGAAGGGGTCGTAGGCGAACGAGAACACGACAGTGAGCTGCTTGACCTGCGCGACCAGCGGCCGCAGCGCGTCGGTCTGCATGCACGAGCCGACGATGCAGATGCGGCCCATGGCCGGCGCCGCCCTGATCACCGCTTCGAGCGAGCCGGGCACACCGATCGCGTCGAACACGACGGGCGTGCGCTTGCCGTCGGCGGCGAGCCACGCCTCCATCGGATCGTCGAGCGCCGGATCGACGGCGCGGCTCGCACCCATGGCGAGCGCAACCGCCCGGCGGCGCGGTGAGAAGTCGGAAACCACGATGGTCTCGACGCCGAGGCGACGAAGTTCGGCGACGACCGCGAGACCGACCGGTCCCGCGCCGAGCACGACCGCGGCCTCGGCCGGAGTGACCGCCGCGCGCGCGACCGCGTGGCGGCCGACCGACATCGGTTCGGTGAGTGCAGCGCGCCGGTAGTCGAGACCGTTCGGGATCTTCATGCAGAGCGCCGCACTCAGACGCATTCGATCGGCGTACGCGCCGTTGTAGATGTTCGAGTACGCGCCGACGGGTTCCATGCCGGTCGGCGTCAGCGCAATGGGAAGCGACGTCACGAGATCACCGGGAGCAACGGGCGATCCGGCCGTCTGCGGACCGAGCTCGAGCACCTCGGCCGTGAACTCGTGGCCCATGATGAAGTCGACGTCGGGATCGAAGGAGATGGGCGCTCCCATCTCCCGCGTGATCGCGACGAGCTCGCCCGCGTGGTGCAACGCGTGCAGGTCGGATCCGCAGATACCGCACGCCTTGACCGCAACCAATGCGTCGCCCGGCCCCGGAACGGGTTCGGCGACCTCCTCGACGACGAGGTTTCCACGACGGGCGACGGCGGCACGCACTCCGACGAGACTACCGGCGGCTGCGCATCTCGAGCCTCGCGTTCCGGAGCGAACGCCGCGATCGTGAACGCGTACAAGCGTTGGTGCGCGCTTCTCGCCCCCGGATCGTGCGGCTTTGACCGAGCGGTCGAGACCGCACGACACTGGCCCTTCGTGTTCATTGACCCCAGCGCCGACGAAACCCGCCTGATCCGCCCGTGAGTTGGGACCCGGAGCTCGAGGAGCTCGCGCGCCGCACCGCGCTCGCGCGCCGGATGGGCGGCGAGGAGAAGGTCGAGCGCCACCGGGCCCAGGGCAAGCTGACGGTCCGGGAGCGCATAAGCGCGCTGCTCGACGCCGGCACGTTCCACGAGGTCGGCGCGCTCACCGGCCGCGCGAGCTACGACGACGCGGGCAACCTTGCTGACCTCACTCCCGCGAACTTCGTGATGGGTCGCGGCCGCGTCGACGATCGGCCGGTGGTCGTCGGCGGCGACGACTTCACGGTGCGGGGCGGTGCTGCCGACGCGTCGATCTTCCAGAAGCAGGTGCATGCGGAGCGCATGGCACACGACCTGCGCATGCCGATGGTGCGGCTCGTCGACGGCTCCGGCGGGGGCGGCTCGGTGAAGTCGCTGGAGACCGAACGCCGCTCCTTCGTGCCCTTCAATCCCGGTTGGGAGCACGTCGTGGCGAACTTGTCGACCGTTCCAGTCGTGTCGTGCTGCCTCGGATCTGTCGCCGGCCTCGGCGCGGCACGCGTGGTGACGAGTCACTACAGCGTGATGGTGAAGGGCACATCGCAGCTCTTCGTCGCCGGGCCGCCGGTCGTGGCGCGGCTCGGCGAGGACGTCGACAAGGAGACGCTCGGCGGCAGCGCGATCCATACGCGCAACGGGGCGGTCGACGACGAGGTCACGACCGAGGCCGAGGCCTTCGACCGTGTCCGCCGGTTCCTTTCCTATCTGCCGTCGTCCGTCGACGAGCTCCCACCGCGCACGGTCGACCCGGACGACGACCCCAAGCGCCGCGACGAGTCGTTGCTGAACGTCATTCCGCGTGAGCGCCGCAAGGTGTACAAGGTGCGCGCGATCATCGAAGCCGTCGTCGACCGCGACTCGTGGTTCGAGCTCGGACGCTTCAACGGGCGCAGCGCGGTGACGGGATTCGCGCGCCTCGACGGACGGCCCGTCGCCGTGCTCGGGAACGACCCGTACTTTTACGCGGGCGGCTGGACCGCAGCCGCGTCGGAGAAGGTCACGCGCTTCGTAGACCTGGCGGAGACGTTCCATCTTCCGGTCGTGCACTTCGTCGACAACCCCGGCTTCGTCATCGGCACCGATGCGGAGAAAGCCGCGACCATTCGCTACGGCGCGCGCGCACTCGCCGCGATCTACCAGGCGACGACACCGTGGTGTTCGGTGATCGTCCGCAAGGTCTACGGAGTCGCGGGCGCCGCGCACCAGGACGCGTCGAAGTTCTCGTATCGCTTCGCGTGGCCGTCGGGGAACTGGGGCAGCCTCCCGCTCGAAGGTGGGATCGAAGCCGCGTACAAGGCGCAGCTGGAAGCCGCGGAGGACCCCGCCGCGCTGCGGGCCGAGATCGAACAACGGCTCACCGCCCGTCAGTCGCCCTTCAAGACGGCGGAGGCGTTCCTCGTCGAGGAGATCATCGATCCCCGCGACACCCGGCCGTTGCTGTGCGAGTTCGCCGAGTTGGCCGGACGCGTGCTCCGGACGGGACCTACGGCCCACGGCCTGCGTCCCTGATCAGGACGGGTGCGGCCGTAGACTTCCTGCGATGTCGACCACGGAATCCGCTGACTCGACTCCGCGCTCCGGGCGCTCCGGAGTGGCTCCGTCCCCCGCCGCCACGTCGGGCCGTTCCGCGGTCGTCTCGTTTTGGCCGAACGCCGGCCACTGGTCGTGCGAGATCCCGCTCGACACGCCCCATCCCCGCCTCGACGTGCTCGCCGCGCGCGGCTTCGTGCAGCTGGCCGATCTCCCCTTCGAGATTCCCGCTTCCGAGTATCTCGACCTCGAGTACATGGATTGGAAGAGCGGCGGCGACACCAACTTCGCGCCGATCGCGACGGCCGACGGCGAACTCGATTGCCGCGGCTTCTGGAGCGCCGGCGACGAACGACCCGACAAGGGCGCGCGCTTCACGACCAACGCGCAGAAGTGCCCGACCATCAAGCGGTACGTCGAGAGCGCGGGGGCCGACTTCGGACGCGTGCGCACGATCAAGCTCGAGCCGCAGGATCACGATCTCGCGTTCCGCAGCTTTCACCGCGACGACAACAACCGTTTCAACCCGCCGACCGACGGTTGGGTCGTGCGCACCTGGCTGGAGCTCACCGACAATCCCGACAGCTACATGCTGCTGATGGACACGGGACCCGACGGGCTGCCCGATCCCACGACCGAAGCGCGCGTGCCGTTGCACCGCGGCTCGCGGTTCCTCGTCGACACGCAGCGCCTCTGGCACGTCGTTGTGCACACCGGCACAGAACCGCGGTACGCGTTGATCACGAGCTACGAGAGCGGGCCCGCGCTCGAGGCGTGGGTCCACTCGCAGCTGTCGTAGTTCACCGCCTTTGGGCAACGCCCAAGTTGACCGAACGGTCAAGTTCGGATCGAATGGCGCGATGCGCTTCGGACTCTTCATGGCCCCGTTCCACCCGACGGGCCAAAACCCGACGCTCGCGCTGGAGCGCGATCTCGAACTGATCGAACACCTCGACCGCATCGGCTTCCACGAGGTGTGGATCGGCGAGCACCACTCGGGCGGATACGAGATCATCTCCTCCCCCGAGGTCTTCATCGCGGCCGCGGCCGCGCGCACGAAATACATCCGGCTCGGTAGCGGTGTGAACTCGCTCCCGTACCACAACCCATTGATGTTGGCCGATCGTTTCGTGCTCCTCGACCACCTCACGCGTGGCCGCGCCATGCTCGGCTGCGGACCGGGACAGCTGACCTCCGACGCGCACATGCTCGGCATTCCCGCCGACCTGCAGCGCCCGCGCATGGACGAGGCCCTCGACGTGATCATGGCGCTCTTGCGGGGCGAGACGATCACGAGGCAGACCGACTGGTTCAACCTGCAGGACGCACGGCTGCAACTCAAGCCGTACAGCGAACCGGGTATCGAGGTTGCGGTCGCGGCATCGATCTCGCCGACGGGCGCCAAAGCGGCGGGCACCTACGGCACCGGGCTCCTGTCGATCGCGGCGACGACGAAGCAGGGCTTCGACGCGATCAACACGCACTGGCAGACGTGGAACGACGTCGCCGCCCGTCACGGAAACACCGCCGATCGGGAGAAGTGGCGACTGGTCGGTCCGATGCACCTCGCGGAGACGAAGGAGCAGGCGCGCGCCGACGTCGCGTACGGCATCGTGCCGTTCTCCAAATACTTCACGCATGTGCTCCCCGCGGGACCGACGCGCGGCGACACCCCGGAAGAGATCATTGCCAATACCGACGAAGACGGTTTCGCGGTGATCGGCACGCCCGACGACGCGATCGAGAAGATCCAATCGCTCGTCGACGAATCGGGGGGGTTCGGCACGTTCTTGTTGTTCGGCCACGACTGGGCGAGCCCGGCCGCGACGAGGCACAGCTTCGATCTGTTCGCGCAATACGTCACGCCCCACTTCACCGGTCAGCTGGAGCGACCGGCCGCGTCGTGCGACTGGGTCACCGGCAGCGGCGGCGAGTTCGTGAACCGGGCGATCGGTGCGATCACCAAGGCCATCACCGACTACGCCGACGAGCAGCAGACCACCGGCAGTTGACCCGGCGACCGTGAGGACTCGCCCGACAACCCACTCCTTCGACGCGAACGGAGTTCGGCTCGTTGTCCACGACTGGGGCGGCGCCGGCGCGCCCGTACTGCTCGCCCACCCGACCGGCTTTCACGGCCTCGTGTGGGAGCCGGTCGCGCGTCGCCTGGTCGCGGCCGGGCGGCGCGTCTGGTCGTTCGACTTCCGCGGGCACGGCGACAGCGACGCGCCGGAGTCCGACTACTCGTGGCACGGCTTCGGCGACGACGCCCTCGCCGTGACCGGGCATCTCGGGCTGCGGGGCGATCCATCACTCGTCGCGTGCGGCCACTCCAAGGGCGGCGCGGCGTTGATCCTCGGCGAACAGAAAGCCGCAGGAACTTTCGGGCGCATCTGGGCCTATGAGCCGATCATCCTCCCGTCGATGGAGCCGCTGCCACCCCGAGACGACTTCCTCGCGCGCGCGGCACGGAAGCGTCGGGACGCCTGGGAGTCGACCGACGAGGCGTTCGCGGCGTACGCGTCGAAGCCACCCCTCGACGTCATGACACCGCAGTCGTTGCGCGCGTACGTCGAGTACGGGTTGCGCGATCGCGGCGACGGTGTCCTCGAGCTGAAGTGCCGCCCCGAGGTCGAAGCGCTCGTGTACACGATGGGGCCGAACCACGGCGCGTTCGCGCGCCTCGCCGAGGTTGCGTCCGACGTTCTCGTCGTCTGCGGCGAGACGACGAGATCGGTCGACCACGCGCTCGGCGCGCAGATCGCCGACCGGCTCCCGCGCGGACGGCTCGAAGTGCTTGCCGGGCTCGGACACTTCGGCCCGCAACAAGATCCCGACGCGTGCGTGGCGTCGATCCTGCGCTTCGCCTCTTGACGCCTACGCCTTCTTCAGGTCCTCGATCACGCTCGTCCACTGCTGCGGATCGGCTTTGTATGGCGCGTAGAAGGAGCACCGGTCGACCACCCCGCCGTAGCGCCGCTTCAA
The DNA here is from genome assembly GCA_030839105.1 of Actinomycetota bacterium. GTDB lineage: Bacteria > Actinomycetota > Acidimicrobiia > IMCC26256 > PALSA-610 > PALSA-610. The sequence continues at coordinate 5,201 of JAUZEI010000052.1, read as the reverse complement.
CTCTGCGCCGACACCCTCCGGGCCGGCGACCACGGCGAACGTGTGCAGGACCACGTCGTCGATCAGCTCACCCATCTCGACCCACTTGCCCTGCTTCGAGAGCCCGTTCAGCTCGGTCTGCAGATCACCCCAACCGTGCAGCTCGAGCACGCCGCGGTACGCGGGAGTGGATCCGTAGAACGCGATCTGTTGCTTCACGCCCGTGGCGGCGGCCGCGATCTCCTCGTCCGTGGTACCGGTGACGACGAAGAGCGGACCCGACACCTGGAACGAGGAACGATCGCGCCCGGCCTTCTTCAGGCCCCGCTCGACCGCGGGCATCGTGACCTCTTTCACGTAGCGCTCCGTGGTGAAGCCGTGGATGATGATGCCGTCGGCGACCTCGCCGGCCACCTCGGTCATCATCGCGCCCACCGCCGCGAGGAACACCTTGGGCGCGCCGTAGGGGTTGGGCGTAGGCGCGAAGAAGGGCGTCATCAGCGTGTGCTTGTAGAACTCGCCGTCGAACTTCAGCGGCGTCCGGTCGTTCCACGCGCTCCAGATGGCCTGGAGGGCGAGGATGTACTCGCGCATGCGCCGGGCCGGATGCGACCACGGCATCGAGAATCGCTTCTCGATGTGTGGCTTGATCTGGGAGCCGAGGCCGAGGACGAACCGACCCTTCGACATCTGCTGCAGGTCGTTGGCCGTGTACGCGAGCACCATCGGGGTGCGGGCGAACGCCACCGCGATACCGGTGGCGAGCTCGATGCGATCGGTGTGCTCGGCCGCCAGCGCGATCGGGAGAAACGCGTCGTGCCCGGTCTCGGCCGTCAGCAGACCGTCGTAGCCCAGTTCCTCGAGCTCTCGGGCCCGCGGCCCGATATCGCTCAGGGACGGCGCCATCACTCCGGTGTCGACCTTCATCGCTGTACCTCCCAGGCAGGGCCCGAACCGTAGACGGTCGCCGTTGGTGGCACACCCCGGCGGTATCGTCGGTACATGACGGCGGAGGAAGTTCTCGACGGGACGCGCGAGATCCCGGCACCCGAAGAGGCGGTGCGCGAGCTCGCCCATCCGGTGCCGATCTCGCTGTCACCGAGCTCGATGGGCACGTTCACCAGCTGCCCGCTCGCCTTCCGCTTCGGCTACATCGAGCGCCTGCCCGAACCGCCGTCCGCGCCCGCCAGCAAGGGAACGCTGGTTCACCTCGCGCTCCAGCACCTCATGTGGCGCCCGGCGGAAGAACGCACCCTCGAAGCCGCACTCGCCGACCTCACCCGGGCCGCGGCCGAGGTCGCCGCGCATCCGGAGTTCGCGCATCTCGATCTCACCGACGAGGAACGCGAGAAGTTCCACTCCGACGCCGACGTGCTCGTCCGGCGGTACTTCGAGATGGAAGATCCGCGCACCGTGCGGGTCCTCGGCGTCGAGCTACGCGTCAGCGCGGAGACGACCGCGGGCGTGAAGATCCGCGGGATCATCGACCGGCTCGAGCTCGACGAGAACGACGAGCTCGTCGTCACCGACTACAAGAGCGGTTCGGCGCCCAGTGAGGGCTGGGAGCAGAAGAGCATGGCCGGCGTCCACATCTATTCGCTGTTGTGCGAGCGGATGTTCGGCCGTCGCCCCGCGCGCGTACAGCTGCTCTACCTGTCGAAGCCCGAGCGCATCATCACCGCGCCCTCCGACCAGAGCCTGCGCGGGGTCGACGTGAAGACCAACGCCGTGATGCAGGCGGTACGCCAGGCCTGCAAGCGCGACGACTTCCGTCCCCGCCCGTCCGCGCTCTGCAACTACTGCAGCTTCCAGGAGTTCTGCCCGGAGTTCGACGGGCAGCCCGCGCTCGCCCGTCCGACGCTGCTCGCCCGCCAGGCCGATCGCGAAGGCCGTCCCCAGTTGCCGCTCGTCTTTGCATGACACAACTGAAGTGAGCTCGTCGAAAATGAGTTTCGGCGGCATGAATCCGGTCGATCGCGTCGCGGCGTTCGACGCCGCGGTCGACCGCTGCTTCGAGCCCATCCGGACTCCTGCCGTCGACAAGGTCGCGTACCGTCTGTCGAGCGCGGCCGACCACAGCCTGCTGTGGCACACCTGCAATGTCGCCCGCGTCCTGGTCCGGGGCGACGACCTCGCCGACGCGGCCCGCTTCTCGCTCGCAATCGGATTCGAGTCGGCCCTGACGAACGGGCCGGTGAAGTCGCTCTTCCGGCGCGTCCGGCCGAGGGAGTACGCCGAGCTCGCGTTCCATCACGGCCTGCGCCGCCCGATCACGAGCTCGTTCCCGTCGGGCCACGCGACGGCCGCGTTCTGCGCCGCGACGCTCCTGGGTGGCGGTGTGACCTGGTACGCGCTGGCGACGGCGGTCGCGGCGACGCGCATCTACGTCCGCCTCCACCACGCCTCCGATGTCGTCGTCGGGGCGGCGTTCGGCGTCGCGCTCGGACTGGCGCTGCGGCCCATCGTCGACCGCCAGTCGTAGCGACGTGGTTCACGGTCATGCGCACATTCGTGCCGCCCGGGGGAATGGCGACCATGCTGATGCCGTTCCCACTTCGAGGTTGTAACCCGAGGAGGCCTCCGTGGCTCGTTCTTTCGCAGTGACGTTCGATTATCGGTGCCCGTTCGCCCGCAACGGCCACGATTCCGTCGCCGCCGGGCTCCGCGCCGGCCGCGACTGGGACGTCACCTTCCTGCCCTTCTCGCTCGATCAGGTCCATGTCGAAGAGGGTGAGCCGGCGGTCTGGGAACGCGACCCGGCCGAGCGCGGCACGGGCGTCACCGCACTGGAGTGGGGCATCGCCGTGCGCGACAAGTTCCCCGAGAAGTTCCTCGACTGGCACCTTGCAACGTTCGACGCCCGCCACGAAGAGGGTGCCAAGATCGCCAAGGAAGAGGTGCTCGCCGAGATCGCGACGTCCGTCGGCCTCGACCCCGAGGCGATCGCGGCCGAGGTCGCGACCGGCCGGCCGCTGGAGGTGATCGCGCAGGCCCACACCGAAGCGGTCAAGCGGCACGCGGTGTTCGGGGTGCCGACCTTCATCGTCGGCGACCAGGCCGTGTTCGTCCGGCTGATGGACCGCAGCAACCCTGAGGACATCGACCGCGTGCTCGACCTGCTCGAGTGGACCGACCTCAACGAGTTCAAGCACACATCCGTACCGCGGTAAGGCGGGCTCGTGAGCGACGAATCTCCCGACGTCATCGACCGCTACCTGCGCGCCGCCGACGAGCAGGACATCCATGCACTCGCGGCGTGCTTCACGCTCAACGGCTTCGTGGTCGACGAAGACCACAAGTACGTCGGCCACGACGAGATCGTGCGCTGGCGCCGGGAACTGCTCGGACGGTTCACCTATACCTCGGAACTGACCGGCACAGAATCGGGCGACAACAACGAACACCGGGCGTTCGTCCACATCGAGGGCAACTTCCCGGGGGGCGTCGCCGACCTGACCTACCGGTTCACCGTGGAAGGTGATCTGATCGCGGCGCTCACCATCGGCGGCTAGCCCGTGGTCGACCTCACGGCATTGCTCGCCGAGCGCGGCATGCTGCTCGAATCGGCACGCGGTCCGATTCCCAACGTCGCCGAGCTGATCGCCGGCGAGCCGATCTCCGGCAGTTGGTGGGCGCACGTCGACAGCCACGCGATCTTCGAGGCGATCAACCAACTGGCCGACTCGCCCGACATCGTCCGGCTGCGGTTGGTGAACGGGAAAGTGACGCTCGTGCACCGCCGCCTCTGGCCCGCACTGGTGCGCGTGAGCGACAGCATTCCGGCGGCCCGGCTCGCTTCCGTCGAGGAGCAGCACACGGACACGGGCGCGCACCGCAAGACCGAGACCCCGTTCCCCGAATGGGTTCCCGCGGACGCGGTCGATGCCGCGGCCTCGCTCTCCGAGAGCGAGGCCTACGAGTCGCTCCCGGAGTGTCTTCGACCTTCACGATGACCCGTCGGCCCGCCGACGCGAGGCCGGCGACGCGTCGGCCTACGGCTCCGGGACCGCCACGGCGTAGCGTGCGGCCGTGCGGATGTCGAACGCGGAAGCGATCATGTGGGCGGTCGAGAAGGACCCCGCGCTCCGCTCCGACTTCTGCAACCTGACGATCCTCGACCGTCGACCGAGCGACGATCGGCTGCGGGAGACCTTGCACCGCGCGCTCGACGCGATCCCGCGCCTGCGCCAACGAGTGATCGGTGCCCCGATGCGCATCGTCCCGCCGGAGTTCGCCGACGACCCTACGTTCGACGTCGACGCCCACGTGCGCATCCTCGCCGTGCCCGCGCCCGGTGACGACCGCGCCCTCCTCGATCTGTGCGGCGCCCTCGCCGAACAACCGCTCGACCGCGCCCGTCCGCTCTGGGACTTCACGCTCGTCGACGGTTTGCGCGACGGCCGCGCCGCGCTGTTGCAGAAGATCCACCACACGATCACCGACGGCGTCGGCGGCCTGAAGCTCTCGCTCGCGCTCGTCGACTTCGAGCGTGATCCCGAGGCGAAACGGCCGGACGAGACCGAGACCGAGCCGTCGACCGCCACCACTCCCCTCGCCGCGACCCGCGACGCGGTCGTCGACGCCGCGAGCCGCAGTGTCGACGCCGTCCGGCGCACCATCGGGACCGCCGGGCACGTCGTCGTGCACCCGAGCGAAGTGCCCGGCCGGGCCGCCGACGCGGCGCGGCTGTTGACCTCGATCCAGCGCCAGGCACTCGTCACCGACCCGGCCCGCTCCGACGTCACGACCGACCGATCCCTGCGCCGCCGGTTCGAGACCGTCGAGTTGCCGTTCGAACCGCTGCGTGCCGTCGCCGGCGCGATGGGTGGCAGCGTCAACGATGCATTCGTCACGGGACTGGCGAGCGCATTCGGCCGCTACCACGAACGCCTCGGGAGCACAGTCGACGAACTGCGTCTCGCGATGCCGATCAATACGCGCCAACGGGGCGACCGCTCGACGACCAACAGCTTCGTTCCCGCGCGTGTGCTCGTTCCGATCCAACCCGCGCACGACCTCCACACACTCTTCGGCGACGTGCGGGAGCGACTGCAGACCGCCAAACGCGAAACGGCGGTCGGCGCGGCGGAAGGGCTGGCAGGCCTCATCGCCGGCCTGCCCGCGTCGATGCTCGTCGCGATGACACGCTCGCAGACCCGAACGATCGACTTCGGCGCGTCGAACCTGCGCGGGAGTCCCGTACCGCTGTATCTCGCCGGATC
>JAUZEI010000038.1 GCA_030839105.1 Actinomycetota bacterium | reverse complement strand
CGCAGGTGCTCGTGTATCCCGTCGTCGACTGTGATCTCGACACTCCGTCGTATCGCGAGAACGGGAAGGGCTATTTCCTCACCGGAGCCGATATGGGATGGTTCTTCTCCTGCTACACCGGCGACGGTGAGACGCGCACCGAGTGGCGGGTCTCACCGCTCCGGGCTCCCGATCTGCGCGAAGTTGCACCGGCGGTCGTGATCACTGCGGAATTCGACCCCTTGCGCGACGAAGGCCGGGCGTACGCCCACGCGCTCGAGCAGGCCGGCGTTCCCGTGGTTCACCACCAGTACGACGGGATGATTCACGGATTCTTCGGGCTCTCTGCCGCATTCCACGCGAGTCGCGACGCGATGGAGCGCGTCAGTGTCGAGCTCCGGCGGAGCTTCGGTACGCTGTCCGACTGACATGGCAGTACTCGACGTCGCCGGATTCGTCGCCGATCTCAAGGACCACGCCGTCGAGCACGGCTTTCACGTGCACGACGAGCGTCACTTCGTCGAGAGCTATTCGCTGCGCCAGACCTGGGAGGTCGACCTCCACCCCGAAGAGGGCTGCGAAGGGCCCGTCGACCTCTACCTGTCGCTCGAGATCGATCCCCGCGTGCTGCTCGGTTTCGAGGACGCGGTCATCGAGGTTGGCGACGACGCGGAGCCCGACGACAGCTTCCACTTCCCACTGAGTTTCACCTGGGCGTTGCCGCCGCTGGCGCACGGACCCGACCTTTTGGTTCTGGCGACCGATCTCGCCGGAGTCGGCGGGCGCGACCTGCCGCTCGACGTCTCCGCGACCGACTCGTATCCGGCCGCGACCGACGCGCCCGAGCGGTCGCTACGGATAGTGGCGCACCAGAAGGTGTCGCTGATCGGCATCCGCCGCGGTGAGGAGGTTCCGTGCGACACGATGGAGGCATGCCTCTCCGTGAGCCGGTATCTGCTCGACGAGGCGGTCGGCTGGCTCGACTGATGCGCGCGCCCGGCGCCCGCTCGCTCGCCGTGCCGACCATGGCGGCGGCGCGAGCCGGACCAACCGATGCCGAATCCGCAGGTACCATGCCTGCGTGGTAATGCGCACCGACTGCAAGCACTACGAGAGCCGCACGTATTCGTCGGGCGAGGCCGTCCGGAAGTGCGTCCTCGACCTCGCGCCGGAAGCGCCGTGGAACTGCCCGGCCGACTGCCCGCGTTACGAGCGCCGCAAAATCGACGCCGGCTGGCAGTACGGGTCGCTCGCCAAAGGGATGGAACCCTCGCCGGCCGAGCCCGAGGTCGCGATGAACGCCGACGTCGCGGCGCTGCTCGACGAAGCCGAGGACATCGTGAACGCGGCCGGCTTCGATCTGTTGGAGGAGCACTCGAAGAAGCGCGCCGGTCGCCGCGGCATGTTCCGCAAACGCAAGAAGCGCTGACCCGCAAGCGTTTCCCGGCCGCGGGTAGGTTGCCCGGGTGGTCGACTTCGCGAGCCGCTCGCGCGCGATGCCGGTGGAACGGCGCGCGATCACCGCGGTGGTCATCGCCATCGTGCTGTGGTCGGGCACCTCGTTGTTCGTGCGGGCCGGCCACTCCGACGCACTGGTGTTCACGACCTGGCGATTGTGGTTGGCGCTGCCTCCGCTGAGCGCGATTGTCGTGTGGCGCTCGCGCCGGCTCGGGAGCGTTCCGTTCCGGCCGCCCGACGTCCCGTGGCCGCGTTGGGTCGCGATGCTCGTCGGCGCCGGCGCGTTCTTCATCTCGGGAGCCGCGACAACCTTCGCCGCGCTCGGCCTGACGCGCCTGCTCGACGTCACGCTCATCGGTTCGTTGCAGCCGGTGTTGATCATCGGGTTCGCGGTCGCGTTCCTCGGCGAACGCGTCGCGTCGACCCACATCATCCGGGCCGTGATCGCGATCGCGGGGACGATCATGGTCGCTGTCGCGGCGTCCGGGGGCGGCTCATGGAGCCTCAGTGGCGATGTACTCGCCGTCATCAGCCTCGTGTGCAACTCGGGCTGGTTCCTCTACGGACGCGTCCTGCGGACGAGCTTTGTCGTCGATCCGTACGCGTTCATGCTGGGAACGCTCGCGTCGGCCGCGGTTTTGCTGACGCCGCTCACCCTGGTCGTGCACGGCGGTCTCGGAATCAGCGGACGCGGCCTGTTCTTCTCCATGTGCACGATGATCGCGGGGACGGCCGCCCACATCCTGATGATCTGGGCACACCGGCACGTGCCGACGTCGGTGTCGTCGCCGCTGCTGCTCGGTGAGGCGCCGTTGGTCGCGACGGGAGCCTGGGTGTTCTTCGGTGAGTCGGTGACGGTGTTGCAGGGCGTGGGCGCGGCCGTGACCGTCGGCTCGTTGTGGGGCGTGGCGCGTGGGCCGGAGCTCGAGCATGTCGACCCCGCGCCGCCCTCGTAGCGCGCGTTACGCGAGTGCGAAGTGCTCGAGCCAGACCGGGTTGATCTTCGGGTCGATGCACAAGGGGTGCACGAAGCCGGACGCGAGTGCGGTCGCGTCGAGCCCTTCTCCTTCACCCTGGCCGCCGGTGTGGCCCATCGAACCGTTGGCGCGCACCTTCCCCGTGCGAAGGTCGACACCGTAGAGGTCGTTGCGCGCATCGGACGTCGAGATCCAGATGACGCCCTTCAGGATGTCGGCGCCCTGAGTGTGGTGCAGTGTCGTCGAGAGTCGCAACGACGGGAGACGTCTCCAATTCTGTGCGACGTCGTAGCGCAGGATCGTGTTGCCGTCGAAATGATCCATCGAGTACGCCGTCTGCGTATCGGGGTCGATCGTGACGAACGAATTCTCGTGTTGGGGGAGCGTCACCGCGTCGATGAACCGCAACGTGTCGCGGTCGAACCGCGCCGTCGCCTGAATGCCCTTCGCGTAGTCGGGCTGCTCCAGCGGCGCGTAGATGTATTTCCCGATCACATCGATGTCACCGATGTGATTGAAGCCGCGCGCCGACCACTCCGCCGGTATCGCGGGATTGGCGGACCCGACTTCTTTCAGTGCGTTGTCGGTGCGCCAGAGGCTGTTCGTGCCTGAGAAGATCCAGCCGTTCGGTATGTGC
>JAUZEI010000017.1 GCA_030839105.1 Actinomycetota bacterium | reverse complement strand
TCGGTGAGGGCCTCGACGCGCTGCTTGACCGCGCCGCCCGGTTCGCTCAGCCAACCGTCATCGCCAATCAGGCCCCGATCGCGCATCCCGTCGATCACGGCGGCGAGCTGCGCTGCCGGGAGGTGATGGATGCGTCCGAACCTGTCCGCAGGCATGCCCATGTCGAGGGCGAGGAGTACGTGAGCCTCGAGGCCGCCAACACCCTGGATCATCAGGGCCGCGATGTGCCCGTCGCCACGATGCTCGCGCAGCAAGGAAGCTGCGTGAAAGAGACGGGCCACCACCTCATCGGGGATCGGGATCGAGCGCAGCGCGGCGTACATCGGCCGGCCCTCGAACGGTGCGCTGGTTGCGGCCTTGAGCAAGAGGTCAGCCGCGCGTGCGAACGGGGGAGAGTCGACGTGGTCGCCCAGGATTCGCCGCAACGCGGTCACACAGCCCATCTGGCGAGCGGCGATCGCCGCTTCGGGCGTGGTGGTGCGCCACACCTTCGGAATGTGGCGAGCCACCTCACCGGGAGCGAAGCTGTAGAAGAGCGCGTCAACCACCTCCGCCGGGACGAGGCCCAAGGGCGCCGCCCGTCCGGCGAAGTACGTGTCCCAGTAGTTGGTGAACCCCAGGGCGTACATCGCCTCGTTGGGCTCGTCGGCCGAATAGGGGATGACACCGATCGGCTCGACAAGTTCGAACATCCGACGTGCCATCGAGTTCATGGTTGACCCCTCCTTCTGCAACGTCGGCGCTCCAAGCGACGCTCACGATCGGTTGGACGACTGCGCACCGCGAAACTCATCGCGCAACCACCGCGGATAGCAGCGTGGGCACCGCCCGGAATATGCGGTTAGGGCATGCGCGCGAACGCGACGTGTTCAAGGCACGACGCTCGCGCGGCGCGCAACGCCTGTCGGGATCCGGGTTCCAGTCGCGACCAGAGTCGGGGAGGGGGGATTTGAACCCCCGACCGCCAGCTCCCAAAGCTGGTGCGCTACCGGGCTGCGCTACTCCCCGTGACTACGCGCCAATGGTACGGCCTGGCCGCTTGCGCCCGCGCCTGGGGACCTCGGCGTTCCGTCCGCGAGAACTGCGTCGTCATGACCTGCCTCCGTCGGTGGCATCGTCAACAGTCTCGGCTGCGCGTGTAACGGCAGGTGTCGCCGCCGAGAACCGGAGGTTGCGATCGGTAGCCTCCTCCGATGCACGAGACGCCGGCCGACCTTGCCGCGTTGCAGCGGCTTCTCGACGACTCCTACGCGCGCATCGGTACGCACATGAAATCGATTCACACGCCCGAGCGGCGGGTCGCCGCGTCCGACCTCGCCCGCGTCCTGCGGGGCGTCCGAGTGCTCGACCTCGCGACCGTCACCGCGAAATGTGAGCCGCGTGTCGGTCCCGTCGACGGACTCTTCTTCCGCGGCCGCTTCTACTTCGGGTCAGGTGAGGAGTCGATGCGGTTCCGGCACGTGCGCAGCCGTCCGCAGGTGAGCGCCTGCCACACGATCGGCGAGACGTTCGCGACGATCGTCCACGGACGGGCGGTCGAGATCGACGTCCGCGCACCCGAACAGCGCGGCTTTCTCGACTACGTGCACGAGGTGTACCCCGACTGGGAGCAGTGGTACGGCGGGAGCACGCCTCCCTACGCGTGGATCGATCCGGCGGCGATGTACGCCTACGCCTTCGAGCCCTCGGTCCTGGAGGGGTTGCGCGGAATCTAGGCCGCCGGTCCAGTCGATCGTAAAGGGGTCAGCACGAACCCGTCGCCGAGCACGTGACCAGCGCCGCGACCGGCTACGCGCGGCGGAGCAGCGCAGTGACGGTGTTCGCGATGGCCATCGCGACCTCGTCCTCGCGGCCCGGTCGGCCGACGATGAGGTCGGGATGCAGGCGTTGGCCGCGGCCGTCGACCAGCCGGGTGACGGTCCCGCCGTCCTCGGTCCGGTCGCTCAGGATCCGGACGTCGACATCGGCGGCGCGGCCGGTGGACCGCACCCAGGGGCCGGTTGCCCGCTTGGGAGCGGTGTCGCCCGACGCGGAACCGTCGCCGCCGAAGTCGGGATTCGAGGTGCCGGAATCGACGCTGCGGTCGTGGCTGCGGCTCACGGCGAGGGTGCTCCTTCGCATCGTCCCTGTCCCGGGCGAGGGTACACAGGCGCCGAGGTCAGAGCACTGGGCGCGACTTGAGGGGAGGGGCGGGCAGACCCCGGCGCGCCATGGCAATCCGTCGCGCCGAGGGCCGCCTCTCAGCCCCTTCCCCCGTGCGCAAGTGAACACCCGGTTCACTCTGTGTGGCAAGGGGCGTCCGCCACATCTCGGACGGTGGGGTACTCATTTCGGGAAGCTGAACAAGCGCCCTGGGGGCGCGGCTGGAGACCACTCCCGCACGAAGCCGAAGACCCTTATCTGACGAAGCTGAACACCATGGTCTGCGTGGCGTACGCGACCAGGCGGGTCGAAGCGTCATCGACGTCCCACAGCTCCATGTCGGCGGACGCGTAGCCGTCGCCGGCGTGGCGGGCGCGGTTGACCGCGAGCACCCAGTCGGAGCGAGCTCGGTCGAGGACGTGCACCGTGAAGTCGGCGCTCGGGGGCAGCCAGATCCGTTCTTGTCCCGCGGGACCGAGGCGTTCGCTCACCGCGCCGGGCATGGTGTCGCACAGCGCGACGAGCGCGTACGGATCCCACGTTCCGTCGTCGGCGCGGGGCGGGTCGTCGAAGCGGTACCACTGGGCGCGGAGCGACGACTCGGGCTCGTAGTCCTCCCACGGTGGGTGACCGACGCACGGCCTGCCCTCGACGTGAAACCAGAACGG
>JAUZEI010000597.1 GCA_030839105.1 Actinomycetota bacterium | reverse complement strand
CCCGAGATGTAACGGTCGGAGAGGACCGCGGCCGCGACGATCGCCGCGTCCTGGATGCGCACCCCGTGGTGCACCTCGTAGCGTTCCTTGAGCCCGCGCAGGATCGCGATCGTGTCCTCGACCGACGGCTCACCCACGTAGACCTGCTGGAACCGGCGTTCGAGGGCGGCGTCCTTCTCGATGTACTTGCGGTACTCGTCGAGCGTGGTCGCGCCGATGAGACGCAGCTCACCTCGCGCCAGCATCGGCTTGATCATGTTGCCGGCGTCGACCGCGCCTTCGGCACCCCCGGCGCCGACGATCGTGTGGATCTCGTCGATGAAAGTGACGACCTCGCCACCCGAGTCGGCGATCTCCTTCAGCACCGCCTTGAAGCGCTCCTCGAACTCACCGCGGTACTTCGTGCCCGCGACCATCGTTCCCACGTCGAGGGCGATGACGCGCTTGTTGCGCAGCCCCTCGGGCACGTCGCCTTCGACGATCCGACGCGCCAGACCCTCGACGATCGCCGTCTTCCCGACTCCGGGCTCGCCGATGAGCACGGGGTTGTTCTTGGTGCGACGCGACAGCACCTGGATGATCCGCCGGATCTCTTCGTCACGGCCGATGACGGGATCGATCTTGCCCTGGCGCGCGGCCTCGGTGAGGTCGCGGCCGTACTTCTCGAGCGCCTGGTACTGCTCTTCGGGATTGTCGCTCGTGACGCGATGCGAACCGCGCACCTGGCGCAGCGCGTCGAGCACCGCGTCGTGGTCGACACCGGCGCCGCGCAACAGATCGCCGACGCCGCCGGGCACCTCGCACATCGCGAGGAGGATGTGCTCGGTCGACAGGTAGTCGTCACCGAGCGCGATGCGCTCGGCGTCGGCGTTCTCCAGCACCCGGATCGTGCTCGCGCCGAACTGCGCATCGCGCACCGTCGCGCCACTCACCCGGGACAGCTTCGCCAACGCCTCGTCGACGCGCCGGCGCACGTCGCCGACGTCGATGCCGATCCGGCCGAGAACGCCCGAGACGATGCCCTCGCTCTGGTCGAGCAACGCGCGCAGGACGTGTTCGGGAGCAATCTCCGTATTGCCCGCGTCGCGCCCGAGTGCCTGCGCGGCCTGAAGCGCCTCACTCGTCTTGCGCGTGAACTTGTTCGGGTCGATAGCCATCGTTGTCTCTTCTCTTTTCGTACTCTCTTGCTCTCTTGCTGACGCGCTACCGGCGGTGCTCGAACCGGGCAACGACCGTGCTGCGGACCGGGACGAGCTCGTGGCGATACTGGCGGTGCGCGGCTTCGACCCGCTGTTCGGCCTCGCGCTGCAGTGCGTCGAGCCGCGCCTCGAGCTCGGCGATCCGTGCGCTTGCCGCGCCCAACTCGTCCTCGAGCGCGAGGATGCGCTGCACTCCGGCCAGCGACACGCCGTCGTTCGTGAGCTCCTGGATCCGTTGCAACAGGGCGATGTCGTGATTCGAGTACCGGCGACTCCGCCCGGTCGTGCGCGCCGGTGAGAGGAGTCCCTTACGCTCGTAGATGCGCAGGGTCTGCGGGTGCACGCCCGCGAGCTCGGCCGCCACCGAGATCATGTACAAGGCTCTCGCGTCAGTCTCCATCGCGCTTCCTCCGGTCTTGGGCGGCCGCGTCGAGTGCATCCCGCGGATCACCGTCGAGCACCACCGCGAGGGCTTCGACTGCTTCGCGCTGCGCGCCCGTCAGGTCGCTCGGGACCTGCACGTCGACCGTGACGAGCAGGTCACCGCCGTTCCCGTTGCCATCGGCGGCGACGCCCTTGCCGCGTACCCGCAACACCTTCCCGCTCGGCGTTCCCGGCGGAATACGCACCGTCACCTGCGCGTCGAGCGTGGGGACCTTGATGTCGGCTCCGAGCGCGGCTTCGGGGAAGGTGACCGGAAGCCGCAGCGTCAGATCGTTGCCGCTGCGCGCGAACAACGCGTGCTCGCGCACGTGCACGACGACAAAGAGGTCGCCGGGCTGGCCACCATTGGCTCCCGCGCCGCCGCGTCCCTTCACGCGGATGCGCTGCGCGTCGGCGACGCCCGCGGGAATCCGCACCTTCACTTCTCGGGCGCGCACCTCGACCCCGCTGCCGTTGCACGTCGGGCACGGCGTGGGGATCACCTGGCCGCGCCCTCCACAGGTGGGACAGACCTGCGAGAACGAGAACGGCCCCTGGTTGTCGGCGATGGTCCCGGCCCCGTGGCATTCGGGACACGTCTCCGGCATCGTGCCCGGCGCCGCGCCCGAACCGGCACACGTCGAGCAAGTCGCGTCGGCGCGGAACCGCACCGTCGACGTGACGCCGCGGATCGCGTCCTCGAACTGCAGATGCAACTCGGTCTCGAGGTCGCGGCCGCGCTGCGGACCGGTCGCGGTGCGCCCGCGCCGGCGCCCCCCACCACCACCGAACAAGTTGCCGAAGATGTCACCGAGACCGCCGCCGTCGGTGTCGAACCGGAAAGTGCGACCGCCGCCCGCGCCACCGAAGCCGCCCGGGCCGAATCCGCCCGCACCGTCGGGTCCGACGCCGGATGCGACCATCTGGCGGACCTCGTCGTACTCGGCGCGTTTGGTCTTGTCGCCGAGTATGTCGTAAGCCGCGGAGATCTCCTTGAAGCGCTCCTCGGCCGCGGCGTTGCCCTGATTCGCGTCGGGGTGGTGTTGCTTGGCGAGCTTCTTGTAAGCGCGCGACAATTCCTTCTCGGTCGCACTCTGCGGCACACCGAGAACCGCGTAGTAGTCCTTTTCGAACCACTCTCGCTGGGCGCTCACTCGAGAATCTTCCTCGTCACCTTCACCATCGCGGGACGCAGGACGCGTCCCTTCAACTTCCAACCGGTGCGCAACACGTCATCGACGTGCGGCTCACCTTCACCGTCGTCCTGCATCACGGCCTCGTGCTCGTTCGGATCGAACGGCGTTCCCTTGGCCTCGATGCGTTCGAGACCGGCCCGCTCGATCACTGACGTCAGCTCCGCGTAGACGAGCTCGATGCCCTTGCGCACCTTCTCGTCGACGTCGCCGCCCTCGAGGTTGCGTACCGCGAGCTCGAAACTATCGAGCACCGGGAGCAGCTGCTCGAGCAATCCCACCGTCGAACGCTCGACCAACGCGGTCTGTTCGCGCACGACTCGCTTGCGGTAGTTCTCGAAGTCGGCCTGCAGCCGGCGGGTCGTGTCGAGCAGGTCGTCACGCTCGCGTTGCAACGACGCGAGATCGTCCTCGAACTGCGCGGCCTCTTCGGCGCCCGGGTCAGCTTCCTGACCCGGGACCGCCGTTCCGAAAGGAGGCGTCTCGCTGTGCGCATCCGTCATGACGTTTACGCGCTCTGCTGGTCGTCGTCGGCGTCGTCGACGATCTCGGCATCGGCAACCTCGTCGTCCGAGGGTTGCGAAGCCCCACCCGCGGCGCCACCGGCCGTCTGCTGCGCCTGCACGTTCTGGTACAGCCGCCGCGTGAAGTCGTTGCTCGCCGCGAGCAACAGCTCGTGCGCGTGCTTGATCGCTTCCACGTCGGAGCCGGCCAGCGTCTCCTTGAGGTTCTTCAGGGCCACGTCGATCTTCTCGCGATCGTCGGCGGGGACCTTGTCACCCTGCTCCTTGAGGAGGTTTTCCGTCTGCCACGCAAGGGTGTCGGCCGTGTTACGGGTCTCGGCCTCCTCACGCTTCTGCTTGTCTTCCTCCGCGTGCGCCTCGGCGTCCTTGATCATCTGGTTGATGTCGTCCTTGCCGAGCGCGGTGCCACCCGAGATCACCATCGACTGTTCCTTGCTCGTGCCGAGGTCCTTGGCGGAAACGTGCACGATGCCGTTCGCGTCGATGTCGAACGTGACCTCGATCTGCGGCACACCGCGGGGCGCCGGCGGCAGGCCGGTGAGCGTGAACGTGCCCAACTGCTTGTTGCGGTAGGCCATCTCGCTCTCGCCCTGCAGCACCTTGATCTCGACCGAGGGCTGGCTGTCCTCGGCGGTGGTGAAGACCTGCGAACGCTTCACCGGAATGGTGCTGTTGCGCTCGATGATCTTCTCCATGATCTGACCGCGGGTCTCGATACCGAGCGACAACGGCGTGACGTCGAGCAGGAGAATGTCCTTGACGTCACCCTTCAGCACGCCGGCCTGGATCGACGCACCGGCCGCGACCGCCTCGTCGGGGTTCACACCCTTGTGCGGCTCCTTGCCGGTGAGCTCGGTGACCAACTGGTTGACCGCGGGCATACGCGTCGAGCCACCGACGAGGATCACGTGGTCGATCTTCGACTTGTCGTAGCCCGCGTCGCGGATCGCCTGGTCGAACGGACCACGGCACGCCTCGAGCAGGTCCTTCGTCATCTCCTGGAACCGCGCCCGGGTGAGCGACAGCTCGAGGTGCAACG
>JAUZEI010000244.1 GCA_030839105.1 Actinomycetota bacterium | reverse complement strand
GCGGCATAGCCGAGTTCGCGGAGAAGCTGCCAGAGGCCGAGGGAGTCCTTCCCCCCCGACACGGCCACGAGGATCCGCGCGTCCGGATCGAACATGTCGAAGTGCTCGATGGCGCGTCGCACCTGCTCCTCGCAGTGGCGGACGAAGCAATCGCGGCAGTAGCCCGCGTTGTGCCGGCGGACCTCGATGACGGCCGGACCGCGGCACCGACCGCACTTCATGTCGCGTACCTCATGTCCCGCACCTCATGTCGCGTACCTCGTCGAGGCGGAGGTCATCGAGATCCGCCCGACATGACCGGTCGGATCTCCACGACGTCGTCGTCGCTCAGTCGCTCGTCGTGTGTCGCCAGGGTGTCGTTACGGATGACGATCACCGACTCGGGCACGATCTCGAGGTCCCGGAGCAAACGGCCGACGTTGCCGGGCGCGGGGAGGTCGAGCGTGCGTTTGGGATTGCGCAACACGACCCTCATCGTGGGCCACAGTACCGGCGTGGGCCGTACCCGACCCTCGAATGACTACCGCTTCGGCAGGGTGACGATCTCGAACACGTCGCCGGCCTTGACCGCGGTGCGGTAGAGGATTTCCTCGTCGTGGCGCGCGATTCGCTGGATGAGGCGCAGCCCACCCGCCACGATGCCGACGACCAACCACGGGGTCGAGCCCGCCATACCCTTCCGCAGGCCACTCCTGGTCAGACGCCGCAAGAGCACGCCGTACACGTCAGATCCGCCGGATCTCGAGGACGAGCTGGCGCTTCTTGCCCTTGCGCTTGCCGAGCCAGTACGCCGCGACGAGGGTCAGCACGACCGCCCCCGCCGCCACTGCGATCGCCGGAACCTTTACCGCCTGCGCGCGCTCGTCGACCTCGCCGCGCAACTCGCCGAACTTCGCCTCGATGTCGGAGCGCGTGATGTGTTTCGGGGGCGTCTGCGAAGCCTTGGCCTTGGCCTTCGACTTGCGGCTCATGACTTCTTCCTCTTCCTCGTCCCGACGAACCACGACAGCGCGGCGATCGCCAGGGCGCCTACCACCACGATCCCGTACGGCGCCCACGACATGTTGCCGCTGAAGTGTGGTCCGTCGCGGTCTCCCTCGAGCGCCCGCAACGCGCCGACCGCGAGGAAGATGACGCCCGTGCCGATGAGCAGCGCGCCGAGCACACCCCATGCGACGTAGCGGCCGAGACCCTTCAGCGGTTCGACCGTCTCCTGCTTCGCGTACGCGATGACGAGCGCTTTGAGCTCGCGGATCGTCTCTTGTGGATTGTCGGCCACGCGCAACCTTTGTCGGGTTCGGCTTTCGGACTCGGCTTTCCGGGATGGCGGAGCGGTTCGTCCTTCCGGGATGGCGGAGCAGTTTCGTCGTGGGCTACCCCGCGTTGCAAGGCGTGAACCGCTTTGGCCGCGAGGTCACGGAGCGGGGACGAGGTCCGGAGGCGGCCGCAGATCGGGAGCGGACGCGACGGTGCTTGCCACCCGGGCTTGGAGTTGCATGCCCGCGCCCGGCGAGAACGGGCCGTTGGCGAGAAACGAAAAGCGCAGGCCGGTGCCGTCGATGACGCCCGCCAGTCCGACGACCCCGGCGAGCGAACCCGTCTTGGCCCGCAGCTTTCCGTCGAGCGGACCTCCCCCGAGCCGATCGGCGAGAGTGCCGGTCCGGCCCGCGACGGCCAGCCCGTGGTCGACGGCCGCGAACTTGGGGCGCGCCGCAATCTCGATGACCTGCAACAGCGTGCCGCACCGGGCGCGGTCCTCCGGTGACAGACCGGAGCCGTCGTGCAGGACGAGGCCGTCGGTGATCACACCGAGGGCCGCCATCTCGTCGACGACGATGCGCGCACCCATCTCGGTGGTTGCCGGCCTGGCGTCCGCGGGACTCATCGCGAGGTCGCGCAGGAGCACCTCCGCCGCGAAGTCGTCGCTGCTCGTGAGGATCTCGCCGACGATCTGCCGCAGCGGCAGTGAGTCGAGGTGCGCAACTTCGCGATGATTCCCGGGGACAACGTTCCCGCGTTGCACGCCGCCGGCGATCGTCACTCCACGAGCGGCGAGGAGATCGGCGAGGTGTCGGCCCGCGGTCAGGGCCGGGTCGGCCGCCGCGACCCGGTTGTTCGGCTGGTCGAATCCCCCGTCGATCGCAAGGGCGCCCAGGGAGCCGACGTCACCTTCTTCGGTGTAGATCGGCTTCCACGTCGGGAGGAACCGCAGCGTGTCGTGCGCGCGGTCGTCGACGATCAGCGCGCCGCGCACGTCGCGCACACCGGCCGCCACGATCGCGTCGGCGAGATCGTCGAGCTTGCTGTACGGAGCGGAGCGGAACCGCGCGAGGGAATGCTGGTAGGTGATGTGTTGGCGGGTCGCGAGGAGTGGGTCGCCGCCCCCGATGACCACCAGGTTGCCGGCCGCGTCGGCGACCACGCGCGTCACGAAGCGATGATCGGCACCGAGCCGGTTGATCGCCGTCATGGTCGTGAGCAGCTTCAGCGTCGAGGCGGGCGTCAGCGCGCGGTCGGCGCCGATGCGCGCGAGAGATCCGGCCGGCCCGTCGACCGCGACGCACGCGTTGCCGGCGGGCGCCACCACGTCGTTCAATGACTTCGTCATCGAGAAGGTCGCGCGGGCCTGCGCCCCGTTCCGGATTCTGCGGACGAGCAGGCTGGGAACGCGGCGAGGCGACCAGAGCGGAGTGGGCGGCGAGGGCCGCGGCGCGACGGACGCAGCCGCGGTCCCGCTGCCCGGCGGCCGGGCCGAGGCGAGCAGAAAGACTGCGCCGGCGGCGAACGCAATCGCCGCGAGCACAAAGCCCGCGACCTTGCGTCGAGTCATGTCACGGCAGGCCGCGCGCGTTCCGGAACTGCGCGTGCTGCCAGAGGTGTGCGAGCGCGACGACGGCGCGGTTCGCGCTCGAATAACAGAGCCGGCCCGTCGCGCGGACCGTTGCCGGGCCCGGATTGTCGGGTTGCGCGACTGCGAGCTCGGTGGCGGTGAGGATGGGTTTTCCCGTTGCAGCGGAGATCTCGGCCGCGGCGCGCGCGAAACGGGCATCCTGGCGCTCGTGGTAGGCGACGATCCGTTCGATCCCATGATCGGGATAGAACCGTCCTTCGCGCAGCAGACGCGCCTGGTTCGACTGGATGCCCACGCCCAGGTAGACGATCGAGTCGATCTGCGCGTGCCCCGCGACGAGCGCCATCACCTCCGGGATGGTGTCGCGTGTCTCGCCCCCGGCGAAGTCGATGGGGTTGTTGCGACTCCAGCGGGGTGGGAGCTTCTCGTCGACGGCGGCGCGGAGGTCGTCGGGCAGCGGCGCGAGCTCGAGGCCCGGGGCGCGGGCAATCGCGTCGGCGGTCACCACTCCCCAACCGCCCGCGGTGGTGAGCACGGCGGTGCGCGGACCGCGGGGCAAGGGTTGCGTGGCGAAGGTTCCCGCGGCCTCGAACGCCTCCTCGACGGTCGTCGCCCGCGTTATCCCGGCCTGGCGGCACATGCCGTCGAAGATGCGGTCGTCCGCCGCGAGGCTTCCGGTGTGGCTCGCGGCCGCGCGCTGACCACTCGCGGTAGTACCGCCCTTCACGAGCACGACGGGCTTGCGGCGGGCAACGGCCGACAGGCGCTCGAACAACTCCCGGCCGTCGTCGACTCCTTCGACGTACGCGAGACCGACCGCCGACTCGTCGTCGTCGGCGTACCAGTCGAGATAGTCGGCGACGGTGACCGCCGCCGCGTTTCCGGCCGAGACCGCCCGGCTCACGCCGACGCCCGTCTGCACCGCCCAGTTCTCGAACGACGAAACGAAGTTGCCGGACTGGCTCGCAATCGCGATGCGGCCGGCCGGCGGGTACGGAGCGACGATCTGCGCGCAGAGGTGCACGGGAGTCGAGACCACGCCCTGACCGTTCGGTCCGGCGAGGAGCACGCCGAGCTCGTCGGCAAGCGCGACGAGTTCCTGCTGGGCACGCACGCCGTCGGGACCGGCCTCGCCGTATCCGGCGCTGGTGAGGAACGCGGCGCGGACTCCGCGGCGGGCGCACGCGCGTAACAGCTCGGCGTTCGCGCTCGCGGGCGTGCAGACGAAGACGAGATCCCACGGACCGTCGGGCAACTCGTCGACCGTACGGAACGACTCGACGCCGAGAACCGGAGTCGCCTCGAGATTCGTCGCGGCGATACGCCCGCGGTACCCGGACGACAGGATGTTGTGGAGCGCGACGAAGCCGAACTTTCCGGGATGGGTCGACGCGCCGGCCACGATGACGCCCCGCGGTTCGAAGAGCGCGCGAAAGGATGCATCGGTCGGACGCCTACGCGGCGCTGCGCCGGAGGATGACGACAGCGATGCTGTTCCCGCGACGGCGGACGCGTCGAGCTCGACCAATGCGTCGACTGCCACCGGTTTGCCGTCGACGACGATGAGCGGGTTCAGGTCGACGGCCGCGACATCGGGTCGTTCCTCGGCGAGGCGCGACAGTCCGACGAGCGTCGCAACGACCGCGGCGCGATCGATGGCGGGTTCACCGCGGAACTGCTCCAGCAACTTCTGGGTCGCCAGATCGTCGAGCAGGTCCTCGGCGTCGCGCTCGCTCAGCGGCACCAACCGAAAGGCCACGTCACCGAGCGCTTCGGCGAGCACACCCCCGACGCCGAACATGACGCACGGACCGAACTGCGGATCGCGCACGAGACCCGCAATGAGCTCGCGCGCACCCCGAACCATCGGCGCCACGAGGAGCTCGACCCGGCCGTCGTCGGGACGGGCGGCGGCGAGGAGTTCGGCGGCGGCCGCGCCGACCGCCGCCGCGTCCGCCAGCTCGAGTCGGACGAGGCCGCGTTCGGTCTTGTGTGCGATCGTGTCGCCGCAGAGCTTGAGGACCACCGGATAGCCGAGCGCCTCGGCGGCGGCGGTGGCGCCCGGCGCGTCGCCCGCGGTGCGTTCTTCGAGGATGGGAACGCCGTAGCCCGCGAGAAGTTGCTTCGAAGCGGCTTCCGAGAGGGTCGGCACGGCGGCCGAGGCTAGCGGTGGCGGTTCGCTCGGCAACCGACACCCGGGTGTGCGGTCAATGGCCCCGGGTCCGGCGTCACACTGCGGTGTCGCGGTCGCGCCAGTATTCGTCGCGCAACACGCGCTTCAGCAGCTTCCCCGAGTCGGTGCGCGGGAGCTCGGCGCGGATCTCGTACTCGCGCGGCTGCTTGTAGCGCGCGAGGCGTGATTCGGCGAAGGTTCGCAGTTCGTAGAGGTCGATCGTCTCGCCGGACTTCGCCTGCACGATCGCGTGCACGCGTTCGCCCCACTCGTCGTCGGGCACGCCGAACACCGCCGCGTCGAGGATCTGGGGGTGCGCGTACAGGACGGCCTCGATCTCGGCGGGATAGATGTTGACTCCACCCGAGATGATCATGTCTTTCTTGCGATCGCAGATATAGACGTAGCCCTCCTCGTCGACGTACGCGACGTCGCCGACCGACTTCCACTCGTCGTCGGCCAATTCGGTGAGCTGCTCGTCGGTGTGGTGGTAGCCGTCCATCGCGAGATTCGTGCGCACGAACAGCTCGCCGGCTTCGCCCGGCGCCGCAATCTCGCCGTCGTCCTTCACGATCCGGATCCGGATACCTCCGTATGGCTTTCCGCACGAGCCGGGCTTGCGGAGCTGATCCTCCGGTGCGAGCACGGTGTCTACTCCCAGCTCCGTCGATCCGTACACCTCGAAGAGGAAGCCGTCACCGAGCTTCTCGACGATCTCCTGCTTCAGTGGGTACGGCACGGGCGCCGCGTTCGCGATCAGACAGATCATCGACGAGAGATCGGCGTGCTCGAGCTCGGCGTCGGGGAGCGAAACGATCCGCTTGAGCTGGGTCGGCGCAGAGAACGAGTTGGTGACTCGGTGTTCCTTGACGAGCGCGATCCAGCGGACGGGATCGAACTTACGCAGCACGATGATCGGTGCGCCGAGGGTGTGCGCGAGTGACGCGAACGCGAGTGGGCCGGAGTGGTACATCGGCCCCGTGGTGAGGTGCACCGAGTTCTCGTGCAACAACCGGAGCTGGTCGAGGAGCGCGAACACGATCTGGCGGTCGGTTCGCGTACGCAATGCTCCCTTCGGCTTGCCGGTCGTGCCCGACGTGTAGATCATCGCGGCACCCGCTTCGCTGGTGGCGGCCACGTCGGGCTCGCTCGTCGGCTGATCGGCGCACACGTCGTCCCACGCAAGGAATCCGCTTCCGGTGGGCACCGGACCACCGAACACGACAACCGCGCGCAGCTTCGGGAGCTGATCGCGCACCGACGCGACCAGCGGAGCCTCCTCGGCGTCGATGACGACGACGGTCGCGTCGGAGTTGTCGATGACGTACTGCATCTCGTCGGCGTTGAAGCGGTACGAGAGGGGAACTGCGACCAGGTTGCACTTGCGAGCCGCGTGAATCGTGACGATCACTTCCAGCGAGTTCGGGCCGCACCACACGAGCCGATCGCCCGAGCGGGCTCCGATCGCCACGAGACCGTTCCCGAGGCGGTTGATCTGATCGTTGAGCTCGCGGAACGTGGTGCTCGACGGGGTTGCCCCACCACTCGCGTCGACGACGACGGCGACCTTGTCGGGTGTGTTCTGCGCGTGGACGGCGAGGGCATCGAGCGGAGCGGTCATGGATCGGAGCGTACGCGCCGCCGATAGTGTCGTGCCCGTGCTGCGCTCGTTCGCCGTGCGCGGTGTCGTTGAGGGCTTCTACGGAACGCCGTGGACGCATGACGCCCGCCTCGAGGTCATCTCCTTTCTGGCAGCACGCGGCATGAATGCGTATGCCTACGCGCCCAAAGACGATGCCCGCCACCGGGCCGAGTGGAGAGAGCCCTACGACTCGGCCGAGCTCGAGCAGTTCGGCGAGCTTGCCGGGCACGCAGTCGCGCACGGCGTGCAGTTCGGCTTCGCGATCTCCCCCGGGCTCGATATCCACTACGAGTCGGCGAGCGATCGCCAGACTCTGTTGCGCAAACTGGCGCCCCTGCGCGATGCCGGCGTGTCGTGGTTCCTGCTCCTGCTCGACGACATCCCGATGCAACCCGGGCTCGCACCCCGCCAGGCCGCGCTCGTCACGTGGTTGCACTCCGCGCTCGACGGCGCCTCGCTGACGATGTGCCCGACCGAATACGTCGGGACACGCCCGTCGCCATACCTCGCGGAGCTGGGCTCGGGCATGCCGGCCGCCGTCGATGTGATGTGGACGGGTCCAACCGTGTGCTCGCCGAGCCTCTCGGCCGACGACGCGCGAGGTTGGACCCGCGCGCTGGGCGATCGACGCGTGGTCGTCTGGGACAACTATCCCGTGAACGACGCGCTCATGACGGCGTCGTTGCACCTCGGGCCGTACCGGGGACGCGACCCGGATCTCGTCGATGTCGTCGGCGGCGTGCTCTGCAACCCCATGACCCAGGCGCGCGCGTCGCAGATCGCGCTCGGCACCGCGATGGACTTCCTCCGCGATCCCGACGGTTACGACTCCGCCGCCTCGTGGGCGGAGGCGATCGTCGACGTCGGGCAGTCCCGCGCCGAGCCGTTGGGCGTGCTGGCCCGCGCCTGTTCCGACAGCCCGATCGCCGAGCCGGACACGCTCGATCTCGCGCAACGGGTCGACGCGCTCGAGGCCGCGCTCGGCGGCGCCGACTGGGGCGACGAGGTCCGGGCGCTGCGAGCCGAGCTGACCGCGGCCCGGCAGATCACCGGTGCGTTCCCCGAGCCCGCCGACCCCTCCGATCCGCTTGCGGCCGAGATCGGACCGTGGGCCGCGGCCCTACGCCGGGCGGCCGACGCAGGCCTTGCGGCACTCCGGTTGATCCAGGCCGTCCGACCCGTCGCGGCTCTCCCGCCCGCGACCGGTACCGGCGACGACCCTTGCGGCCGGGCGGTGGCTCCCGATGCCGAGCCCGCAATGCACTCCGCGTTCATGGTTCTGTACGTCTGGAAGGGCGCGCGTACCGATGAGCGGGTCGTGTTCGGTCCCCGGTTCGCGATCTACACGCCGGTCGTGCAGATGCCCGATGGCGCACCCGCGCTCGACGCCCGGGCCGCGGTGCGCGAAGACGCGAACGTAGTCGACCGGCTCTGCCGGATTGCCCTGCGCGCCTACGACGATTGGCGGACGAGCGCGGCCGGCGCACCGCTGCATGTCGTCGTCGACGGCGAGGAGCGGGCGGTTGCGCGCGACGGCACCTTCGACGCCCGGGGCCGAACGATCATCGTTCGCCAGGGGCCGATCTCGACCCGCGTCACAGCCGGCGCCGCGTTGCCCTTCTCCGACCGCAGGCTCGCATGACCGCCCCGAGAGTGTCGGTCGTGATGCCGGCGTTCAACGAAGCCGAGATCCTCGCGACGTCGGTGAAGAGCGTCATCGACGGGTTACGCGCGCGCGGACACGCGTTCGAGGTGATGATCGTCGAGAACGGCTCGACCGACGGAACGCTCACGCTCGCGGAGCAGCTCGCCGCGGAGTTGCCGGAACTGCGAGTGGAGCACCGCCCGAAGGCCGACTACGGCCGTGCCCTGCGCGCCGGCCTGCTCCTTGCCCGAGGCGACGCTGTGGTCAATTTCGACGCCGACTATTTCGACCTCGACTTCCTCGACGAGGCGGTCGGTCAGGTGTTGGCTGCGGACGGACCGGCGATCGTCGTCGGTTCCAAACGCGGCGAAGGCTCGAACGACAATCGAGATCCGATCCGCAAGCTCGCCACGCTCGTGTTCTCCATGATCCTGCGCGTCCTGTTCGGTTTACAGGTGTCCGATACGCACGGGATCAAGGCGATGCAGCGCGCCGTGGTCGAGCCCTATGCCCGGATCTGCACGTTCGGGCAGGACCTGTTCGATACGGAGCTGATCCTGCGCGTCGAGCGGGCGGGTCTCCGAACGGCGGAGATACCGGTCGAGGTGCGCGAGCTCCGGCCCGCGCGCAGCACATTCGTG
>JAUZEI010000242.1 GCA_030839105.1 Actinomycetota bacterium | reverse complement strand
TCGAGGGCCGCGCGCCGGTGTCGATGCGACCGGTCGCAGATGCTGTCGTCGTCGAGTACCAGGACGTCGAACGCGACGAACAGCATCGGTTGCAGCACCTGTGCACCCCCGCCGATTATGCCGGCGCGTGCCACGCCTCGCGACGATAAGTCCATGAGCTGCGTCGCGCGAGGTCGCGAATAGGTACGGATGACTGCATGCATGGTTGGCCGCCTTGAAGCGACGATCGCCATCGCGACGCCCCCCGCCGCTTCCTGCTCGCGAACACCGGCATGACGACCATGACGAGCCATCAGCAGACTCGCGATCAGTGACGCGTCGCACCGTTTTGCGCGGCGGCGGCGTGGGTAGCCCCGGGGCGATCGAAGCACCGTGTGTGCGGTCACCACTGGGGAGGGACTTGATGGCTACGACTGGAACATCAGGGCAGGAGTCGCCTACGACGAAGCGAGAACGAACGTTGTCGATGATCGGCGGCGTGCTCGGCATCCTCATGTTTGCCCTGGGTTTCCTTCGATGGCTGAGCGTCGGGGAGGGCAAAGGACAAAGGAAGTTCTCCGGCTTCGCATTCTCAATGCCGACGACCGCGATCATTGCGCTTTCCCTCGCCGCGGGGCTGATCGCTCTTCTCGGCGCCACAGAGCGCCGGCGCGGGCGAGGGGTTCCGAGCGCGGTTCCGACAGGGATGGCCGCTACGAGCCTGCTGCTTGCGATCGGCGTCTACCTCGGCAAGGGCGAGATCAGCCCGAACCTCGGCGCTCACGTCGGCGTTGAGATCGGGCTCATACTCGGCCTCATCACCGCAGCAGTACAGACCGTCGTGCTGGGCATGGGACTCGCAAGCCGCCACGACGATGACGACCGCGACACGCGGACACGCAGGTAACCACTCTCAGCCGGGCGCGGTCCCCAAACCGCTTTACCGTGTGGCTCGCCCGCCAGAGACGTAGCTGCCAATCGGAGCGCGGCGCGACTGCTTATCGAGGGTATCGCCTCGGCGCGTGCGCCGTCTTCCAGCTGATGGTGTGTCGGCTGACCGATGACGATGCGACGTGAGCAACCGTCGAACTGCCAACAGGGGCACGAGTTTGGGTCGCTTGCGGCTTCCGCGTCATCGCGGCGCCGTGAGGGGTACCCGCGCCTATCCCAACGAACTTCCGACTGGCATGGGCCGAACGGGACGTCTGACCACCGTGCGAGGAACGCGACGAGATGGTGTTGCGGACACGTCTGCTTCCCACGTTCGGGGATCCTCCCGTAGGCCGGATCACGCGCCTCGAGGTCCAGTCGTGGGTGAAGGTTTCGCTTCCGTCGCGCCGACGAACGCACCGACGCGATGCTCGGCGACGCGCTCTTCGGCGGCTCGTGGGGTACTGACGGGGTACAAGCGCGTTCGTGACGCGAGTCAGCGCCGGGCGAACCGGCGCTGACCTGCACTTTCCGAGAGCGGACGACGGGATTCGAACCCGCGACCCCAACCTTGGCAAGGTTGTGCTCTACCAGCTGAGCCACGTCCGCGTTGGGCCACCACTATACAAGCCTCACTCGAACGGGCCGCAGACGACAGCTAGCCTCCGGCCATGAAAATTGGCATCTTCGGAGGCGATACCGCAGGTAGGAGCGTCGACGACGTCGTCACCGACGCCCGCGCGGCGGAGGCGGACGGCTTCTCCTCGTACGCGCTCCCCCAGATCTTCGCGCTCGACGCGATGGGCGTGCTCGGCATCGTCGGCCGTGAGATTCCCCGCATCGAGCTCCAGACGGGCGTCGTACCGACCTACGGTCGCCACCCCCTGACGATGGCGCAACAGGCGCTCACCGTGCAGGCCGCCAGCGGCGGACGCTTCGTTCTCGGCATCGGGCTCTCGCACCAGATGGTCATCGAGAACATGTTCGGGTTGTCCTTCGACAAGCCCGTCCGCCACATGCGCGAATACCTCGCGGTGCTCATGCCGCTCATCCACGAGGGCAAGGTCTCGTTCCGGGGCGAGACGATCAGCACCGAAGCGAGCATCGGTGTCGAGCCTCGCGTTCCCTGCCCGGTCCTCGTCGCCGCGCTCGGCGAGCAGATGCTCAAGCTCGCGGGAACGGTGGCCGACGGCACCGTCACGTGGATGACCGGACCCGCCACGCTCGCGTCGCATACCGTTCCGATCATCGCGGCCGCCGCCGCGGCGGCCGGCCGTCCCGCGCCACGCATCGCCACTTCGCTTCCCATCTGCGTCACGAACGACGTCGACGGCGCTCGCGAACGCGCCGCTCGCGATTTCCAGGTCTACGGATTCCTGCCCTCTTACCGCGCCATGCTCGACCGCGAAGGAGCTGAGGGTCCGGCTGACGTCGCGATGGTCGGTGACGCCGCGACCGTCGAGAAGCAGGTCCACGCGCTCGCCGACGCGGGCGTGACGGAATACGTCGCGTCGATCTACGGATCGCGCGACGAACGAGCGGAGACGCGCGCGCTGCTGAAGTCGATGTTGTGAGCGTCGACGAGCCGCGCTCGCCGCTCGAGCTGCTCGAGGCGCTGGGGCTCGAAGAGGTCGAGGTCGCGCCCGGACTCGCGCACCTCGAGATCTACACGATGCGTGGGCTCCTGAGCGTGCTCTGGCACGGCCCCCGCGACGCCCGCGGCGTCGTGCTCACGTGCGGCGGCGGGATGGGCGGGATGCTCGGACCTGCCGACGGCATCTACCACACGCTCGGACGCGAACTCGCCGAGACACATGGCATCGCGACCATGCGCATCGGTTACCGAAAGCCGAACGACCTGTCGCGTTGTGTACACGACGTGGCCGCAGCGGCCGATCTCGCGAGTCGTTCGGGCGCGCGTGGCTTCGTCGTGATCGGGCATTCGTTCGGCGGTGCCGTCGCGATCCAGGCCGGAACGGTCCTGGGCGAGCACTGTC
Source organism: Actinomycetota bacterium (assembly GCA_030839105.1). Classification (GTDB taxonomy): domain Bacteria; phylum Actinomycetota; class Acidimicrobiia; order IMCC26256; family PALSA-610; genus PALSA-610. The sequence continues at coordinate 3,013 of JAUZEI010000242.1, read as the reverse complement.
GCGGGGTGGTGACACTCGCTACGCAGTCGGCGGGTTGCGAGCACGCGTCGGAGCTCGGCGATATCCCGCTGCTCCTGATGCACGGCACCGACGACGAAATCCTGCCGGCGGAGACGAGCCGCATCGTCCAGATGCTGGCCGGCCACGGCGAAGTCGTGTTGCTCCCCGGCGCGGGCCATCTCCTCACGCAGGCCGCGAGCGAAGTGCACGAACGGCTGGCCGAATGGATTCCCGCCCGTTTCGCGCAGGAACCGTCCGAGACGGCCTAGGTCCCCGCGAGCTCGGCCACGACCGGCGCGAACTCGTCGACGTTCTCGTCGCCTACCACGATGTAGGACAATCCCCACTCCTCGCGCCGACGGTGCAACTGTTCGGTGATCTCTTTCTCGGTCCCGACCAAGGTCGCACCCGACTCCAGCGCCTCCGCCGGCGAGACTCCGAACGAGGGTGCAAGCGCCTCCGCGAGCTTCATCCGGTCGGGCGTGACCCTCGTGATGAAGAAGCGCATCTGGATCTCGATATCGTCGATCCGATCACCGGCCGCTTCGCGGACCCACTGCACCTTTCGGTCGGTCTGCTCGCGCAACGAGTCCTTCGCCGCGTCGAGGCCGATCTCCCCCGCCCGAAGGTTCGGATTGATCCCGACGATGTCGGCCTCGCGAGCCGCGATCGACAGCACACGCTTGCCACCTCCGCCGATCAACAACGGAGGCCCCGGTTGCTGCACGGGCTTCGGCCAAGATGCGTAGTCGGTGATGCGGTAGTGCTCGCCGTGGTAGGTGAACTGTTCGCCGGTGAAGCACTGCTTCATGATGTGCAGCGCTTCCTCGAACCGGTCGACGCGCACGGCCGGCGGGTCGTACGGCAGACCGAGCATGTCGTAGTCCGCCCGCATCCAACCGGCACCGATGCCGAACTCGAAACGCCCGTCGCTGAGCAGGTCGATGGTCGCCGCTTCCTTGGCGAGTATCGCGGGGTGCTTGTAGTCGTTGTCGAACACGAGTGATCCCACGTGCAATGTCGTCGTGTGCGCCGCAGCCATGGCGATCGCGGGCAGCGGCGCCAACTCCTCGCCGAAGTGGTCGGGCATGAACAGCGTCGAGTATCCGAGGTCCTCGAGCTTGCGCGCCTTGTCGCGCCATTCCGACGCCGAGCCCACCTGCGAGACCTGCACGCCGAATCGGAAAGTGTTCATGTTCTCTACTTCCCCGCGAGGCGCGCGACGATCGGTGCGAACGTGTCGATCGCGCGGTCCTCGACGACGTGGTACGACATCTGCCAGCGTTCGCGGCGCTCTTCCAGCGATGCGACGATGTCGTCCTCGGTGCCCACGAGACACGGAGGCGCAAGTCGCGCATCCTCGACCGAGACGCCGAACGAGCTCGCGATCCCCTCGAGGATCCGCTTGGCGTCGTCGGTGACGTAGACGAAGCCGACGAGCGATTGCAGCTCGATGTCGCCGAAGCGATCTCCGGCCGCGTCGCGCACCCAGCCCAGTTTCTGATCCGTCGCCTCGGGCGTCATCGACTTCGCCGCGTCGGGCGAAGTGCCGTCGCCCGACCGCAGATTGGCGTTGATGCCTACGATCTGCGCCTCGCGGGCGGCCAGCGCGAGGATCTTCGGCGCGCCACCACCCACGAAGAACGGCACGGGCGCCTGGACCGGCTTCGGCATGCCGTCGAGATCGGTGACGCGGTAATACTTGCCCTCGAAGGTGAACGGACCGGGCGCAAACAGGCCCTTGATGATCACGATCGCCTCCGCGAGGCGGGCGATGCGAACGCCGGCGCGGTCCAGAGGGATGCCGGCCTTTTCGTAGTCGGCGGTCATCCAGCCCGCCCCGATGCCGAGCTCCAGTCGACCGTCGGAGAGCAGGTCGAGCGAGGCCATCTCGCGCGCGCTCACGACGGGATGTTTGTAGTCGTTGCCGAGCACGAACGTTCCGACCCGCAAGTCGTCCGTGACCGCGGCCGCGTGCGCGAGCGCGATGGTCGGCGCAAGGTCGTGTTCCACGAAGTGATCCGGAACGAACAGCGTCGAGTAACCGAGCGACTCGGATTTGCGCGCGAGCTCGGTGAATTCCTTGCGGGAACGGCCTTTGCTGCAAGCGAGGCCGAAGCGAAATCTGCGATCGTGCATCCGGTGACCCTACAAGAGCGCGCCCGAACGGCGAATGGCCGTCACCGCCGACCCGTGGAGCCCCAACCGCCGGTGCCCCGCGAGGAGTCGTCGAGCTCGTCGACCTCCCGCCACACCACGTCCTCGACCCGTTGGACAACAAGCTGCGCGATGCGGTCGCCGCGCGCCACGTCGAACGCAGCTGTCGGGTCGAGGTTCACGAGCAGCACGCTGACCTCGTCGCGATAGCCCGCGTCGATCAGCCCGGGCGTGTTGAGACAGGTCACGCCGTGCCGCAACGCGAGACCCGACCGGGGCTGGACGAACCCCGCGTAACCGTCCGGGATCGCGAGCGCGATGCCGGTCGGGACGAGGGCGCGCCCGCCGGCCGGCGCGAGTCGCACCTCGACCCGCGCGATCAGGTCGTAGCCGGCATCACCCGCGTGCGTGCGACCGGGAAGCGGGAGATCGGGATCGAGACGGCGGACGCGGATGCTGAGAGAGATGCGGGCGAGGCTATCGAGGCCGACACGAGCGACGCCGTGGCCCGCGGTAATCGCCGCGCGGGGCTACGACCGGTCGCGCAGATCCGAGAGCAGCTGCTCGTGCTGGTCGGGGTCGAGCAGCACGTCGTGGTCGTACTCCGGATGGTCGACGACGATGTGCACCGGCCCGCTCGCGAACATGTCGACATCGGCGGGCGTGAAACGGAACTTCAGGAAATGCACCGCCGCCGTGATGTCGTCGCGCGTGAGGCGCGACTCGTCCTCGTCCGACGCGGCTCCGAACACGCGCGTGCCGTCGGGCAGCACGATCGCGACGTGGTGTTCGATACCGATGAGTCGCGGCAGCCATTCCCTCAGGGCCGGCTCCGGCGTCAGCTCGATCATCAGCG
>JAUZEI010000572.1 GCA_030839105.1 Actinomycetota bacterium | reverse complement strand
CGAGGCTTCCCCCATGCTCATCATTCAGCGTCCCGAAATCGAAGCCGTCGAGGCCGAGGGCAACACCCAGAGCTTCATGATCTCCCCACTCGAACCCGGGTTCGGGCACACACTCGGTAACAGCCTGCGGCGTACGTTGCTGTCGTCGATCCCGGGCGCAGCCGTGACCCAGGTGCGCTTCGACGACGCGCTGCACGAGTTCGACGTCATCAAGGGTGTGAAGGAAGACGTCACCGACGTCATCTTGAACCTGAAGGACCTCGTCCTGCGGTGCACGTCCGACGAAGCGGTCACGCTCCGGCTCGACAAGCGCGGCCCGGCCGAGGTCCGTGCCGGCGACATCCAGACCACGTCCGACGTCGAGATCCTCAACCCGGACCTCTACATCGCGACGGTGAACGCCTCCGGCCGCCTCGCGCTCGACCTCACGGTCGAGCAGGGCCGCGGCTACCTGTCGGCCGAGCGCAACAAGCGCACGACGACGATCGGGGTCATCCCGGGCGACGCGATCTTCTCGCCCGTCCGGCGCGTCTCGTTCTCGATCGACCCGACCCGCGTCGAGCAGTCGACGAACTTCGACCGCCTGACCCTCGAGGTCGCGACCGACGGTTCGATCTCGCCGCGCGACGCGCTCGCTTCGGCGGGCGACACTCTGCGCAAGCTGGTCGACCTCGTGGCCGAGCTCTCCGAGGCGCCGCGCGGTCTCGAGCTCGGTGAGATCGCCTCGCCCACGTCCACGTCGCCCGACCTCGATCTCCCGATCGAGGAGCTCGACTTGTCGGAGCGGCCGCGCAACTGCCTCAAGCGGGCGCGGGTCGACTCGATCGGCCAGCTCGTGCAGAAGTCGGAGGACGACCTGCTCGCGATCACGAACTTCGGCGCCAAGTCGCTCGAAGAGGTCATTCAGAAGCTCGACGAGCGCGGCTTGTCGCTCCGGGTCAAGGAGTAATCGGAAGCCATGCCTGCTCCGAAGAAGGGCAAGCGCTTCGGCGGGAGCCCGGCGCACCAGAAGCTGATGCTCGCGAACCTCGCGTCGCACCTCATCGTCTCCGAAGCGGGCGCGATCACGACCACGCAGGCCAAGGCGAAAATGCTGCGGCCGTACGTCGAGAAGCTCGTGACCAGCGCCAAGCACGGCGGCGTGCACAAGCAGCGCCTGGTGGTGTCGCGCATCCACGACAAAGACGCCGCGCACCGGTTGTTCGACGAGATCGGGCCGCGCTACGCCGACCGCAACGGTGGCTACCTGCGCATCCTGAAGCTGGGCCCGCGCCCCGGCGACAACGCGCCGATGGCGCGCATCGAGTTCGTCTGAGCCGTCGCCACCGACCCCGCGCTACTGCGGGGCGGCGGCGAGCATCCTCAGCACCGTCTCGAGCAGTGCGAAGAGTCGCGGTATCGACCGCATGTAGTCGCTGTGCATGCCGTCGGGCGCGACTTCGTCGCTGACGACGACCGCGCTCGCAACCTCGACGTCGAGCGCCTCACCTACCGCGAACAACGCGGCGGCTTCCATCTCGACCGTGAGGATGCCCTCGGCGCGGTAGTCGGCGATCTCTCTCGCCGTGGAGCGGTTCGGGGTCGGTGACGTCCAGGTCGAGCCCTCGACGAAGGTCTCGCCCGCCGCGTTCAGCGCGCTGCGCAACCGATCGGTGAGCGACGCCGACGGCGACGAATACCGGGCCGGTTCGAGGTAGTGCTGGCTCAGACCGTCGTCGCGCAGCGCCGACGTCAGGAGGACGAGATCACCCACGCGCAGGGCCGGGTCGAGCGAGCCCGCGATGCCGATGCTGACGAATCGGCGGCACCCGAGGAAGCGCAGGTTCTCCAGCTCCATCGTGCACGCCGCCGGACCGACGCCGGTGCACGACACCCAGATCGGCGCGCGGGTGGGACCGGTGGCGAAGCTCGCGCCGTTCCCCGCCAGGTTCGGCGCGTCCGAGAACCGGTCGGGTTGCGAACGCAGGTGCGCGGTCAACGTCGGGTCGTAGGTGAAGACGGTGGCGACCGGCACGGGCCCGGGATCCCAGCCCGCCTTCAGCGCGGCACCGATGAACGACTCCGGACCGGTGACCGACGCCTCGCGCCATTTCCCGGGGGTCAACGGGTACTGCACGGCGACAGCTTGGCAGACTGTCGTGGTGACGCTCTTCGACGCGGGGAACTCGGGCGCCGGACCTTCCCAGCTCGCGCCCGCGCAGGTGAAGATGGTCGTCGCCTACGACGGCACCGACTTCAGTGGGTTTGCCGCCCAGTCGGGCCAGCCCGGAGTGCGCACGGTCGGCGGTGTGCTCGCGCACTCGATCGGCAAGGTCCTCCGCCACGAGGTCCGCATCGCGTGCGCGGGTCGGACCGACGCGGGAGTCCACGCGTGGGGTCAGGTCGCGAGCTTCCCGTCCGAGCCCGGCCTCGATCCGTGGCGGCTCCAGGCCGCGGTCACGTCGATGCTCGGCCCGGAGGTGGTCATCCGCTCCGCGGAGCTCACCGACCCGCAGTTCGACGCGCGACACGCCGCCACGTGGCGGACCTATCGCTACACGATCCTCAATCGCCCGGTGCCGGACCCGTTCCGCGATCGTTTTACGTGGTGGGTCCCCGACCGGCTCGACCTGCGCGCGTTGCGGCTCGCGGCCGATCCCTTCGTCGGCGAGCACGACTTCGCGTCGTTCTGCCGCAAAGGGCCCGAAGGCTCGTCGACGACCCGGCGCGTGCTCGAGTCGCGTTGGGTCGACGAGGGCGACGGCGTGCTGCGCTACGAGATCCGCGGCAACGCGTTCTGCTGGCAGCTGGTCCGATCGATCGTCGGGACACTCGTCGAGGTCGGGCTCGGTAAGCGCCGGCCGGGCGAGATGTTGGGCATCATCCGCGCCCGGGACCGCGACGCGGCCGGGCAGCTCGCCCCACCGCGCGGCCTGTGCCTGTGGGAAGTCGGTTACTGACCGGGGACGCTGCCGTTCGGCATGCTCGGCCGCGTCTGCGGGGTCGCCGGCGGGGTGAAGTCGGCGTCGTTCGGTTCGCTGACCGCCGTCGCGACGAGCACGTCCTCGGCCGCGCCCTTCTTCGTCCCGCCGAACCTCAGGACGAATCCCGTTTGCTTGTCGACACAGATCGTCGCGGTGTCGTTCGGGTCGTAGTCGCTCGTGCTCGTACCGCTCGTGAAGAGCGGGGAGGACGCGAGCTTGCCGATGACGTCGGAGGCCTTGTACTTCACACACGACGCGGCGCGCCCGGCGATCTTCTCCGACGACTTCTCACCGCCCGGAAGCGTCGACAGCGCGCCGGCGAAGAGGGCAAAGGTGGCTGTGTAGGTGGCGCCGGTGTTTGCCGTACCGCCGCCGCTGCTCCCGAGGTCGACGCATTTCGCCGATCCACCGGAACCTCGGCAGGACACGGAGCTCTTGTTGTCCGTGTAATCGGTGCCGGCACCGGTCGTGAAAGCCGACTTGCCGTTGCCGTCCTGAGCGATCGTGAGCGCGGTGCTTTCGCCCGAGCTGCTCGAGGTGTAGCTGACCTTGATCCTGGCCTTGGTGTACTGCGCGGCGAGCTTCGACACGTCGTCGGTGCTGCCGTCCGAGAGGCTCGTGTTCGTGCCGTCGTGGGTGGCCGTCTCGGTCGTGGTCGTCGCCCTGCCGGCCGGTGCACCCGACTTCTTGCTCTTCGCTCCGCACGCGCCGACGGTCAACGTCGCGGCGAGTATGCCGACGACGAGCTTGCGCATGAGTGCCTCCGAAGGACGTGACGATGATTCGGATAACCGGATACGGCGCGGGGGC
>JAUZEI010000571.1 GCA_030839105.1 Actinomycetota bacterium | reverse complement strand
ATCTCGCGTTTCAGGCGTCGCCCGACCATCCGTGGATTCGTGAGCATCCCCGCTGGTTCCGGCATCGGCCCGACGGCTCGCTCGCGTTCGCGGAGAACCCGCCCAAGAAGTACGAGGACATCGTCCCGTTCGACTTCGACTCCGAGGATCGCGCCGGATTGTGGTCGGCGCTGCTCGGCGTCGTGCGCTTCTGGATCGATCACGGTGTGCGCGTGTTCCGGGTCGACAATCCGCACACGAAACCGTTCCTGTTCTGGGAATGGCTGATCGCGCAGGTCCGGGCCAAGCAGCCCGACGTCGTGTTCCTCGCCGAGGCGTTCACCCGGCCGCGCGTCATGGAGCAGCTCGCGAAGATCGGCTTCACCGAGTCGTACACGTACTTCACGTGGCGCAACACGAAGCACGAGCTCATGGAGTACTTCACCGAGCTGACGACGCCGCCGCTGTCCGACTACTTCCGCCCGAACGTGTGGCCGAACACGCCGGACATCCTGCACGAGACGTTGCAACACGGTTCGCGGGGAACGTTCATCGCGCGCGCGGTGCTCGCGGCCGGTTTGTCGGCGCACTACGGCATCTACGGTCCGGTGTTCGAGCTGCAAGAGCGCACGCCGCGCGAGCCGGGATCCGAGGAGTACCTCGACTCGGAGAAGTACCAGATCCGGCACTGGGATACCGATCGCCCCGACAGCCTGCGTCACTTCCTCGCCCGGTTGAACGAGATCCGGCGCGCGCATCCTGCGCTCCAGCGCAACGACTCCTTGCGGTTCCACGACATTGACAACGGGCAACTCCTGTGTTGGAGCAAGAGTGCCGGAAGCGAGTGCATCCTGGTCGTCGTGAATCTCGACCCGGAGACGGTGCAGTCGGGTTGGACGTCGCTCGACCTCTCCCGGCTGGGCGTCGGTTGGGACGACGACTACGTCGTCCGTGATCTGTTGACCGGCGCGGCGTTCGACTGGCGCGGTCCGCACAATTTCGTACGCCTCGACCCTGGTTCCGTTCCTGCGCATGTCTTTGCGGTCGAGCGCGTGAACGCGGGGTCGGGGTGACGGCCCGCGGAAACGGCGACGGTAAGAGAGAGAGCCCGAACGGTTCGCCCAACGGTTCGCCCACCAGTAAGCGGCGCCCGAGCCATGTTCTCACGCCCGATCCCACGTGGTACCGCGACGCCGTCGTGTACGAGCTGCACATCCGCGCCTTCGCCGACAGCGACGGCGACGGTATCGGCGACCTGCGCGGACTGACCCGCAAGCTCGACTACCTGCAAGATCTGGGCGTTACCGCGATCTGGCTGCTGCCGTTCTACCCGTCGCCGCTGCGCGACGAGGGTTACGACATTTCCGACTACCGCGGAATCCACCCCGCGTACGGAAACCTCCGCCAGTTCCGTCAGTTCCTCGTCGAGGCGCACCGCCGCGACCTGCGCGTGATCACGGAGCTGGTGCTCAACCACACTTCCGATCAGCACCCGTGGTTCCAGCGGGCGCGGAGCTCGCCGCGTGACAGCCGGTGGCGCAACTGGTACGTGTGGAGCGACGATCCGTCGCGCTACCGCGACGCGCGCATCATCTTCCGAGATTTCGAACGCTCCAATTGGGCGTGGGACGACGTGGCCGGCCAGTACTACTGGCACCGCTTCTACTCGCATCAACCCGATCTGAACTTCGACAATCCCGAAGTTCGCCGCGAGATGTTGCGCACGGTGGAGTACTGGCTCGAGATGGGAGTCGACGGACTCCGCCTCGATGCGGTGCCCTACCTGTTCGAACGCGAGGGAACGAGCTGCGAGAACCTTCCCGAGACGCACGAGTTCCTGAAAGAGGTACGGCGTTCGATCGACGCCCGCTTCCCCGATCGCATGCTCCTCGCCGAGGCCAACCAGTGGCCCGAGGACGCGGCCGAGTACTTCGGCGACGGCGACGAGTGCGAGATGGCGTTTCACTTCCCGCTGATGCCCCGGCTGTTCATGGGGTTGCGCATGGAGGACCGGTTCCCGATCGTGGACATCCTCCGCCAGACGCCGACGCCGCCCGAGGGCTGTCAGTGGGCGGTCTTCTTGCGCAACCACGACGAGCTCACCCTCGAGATGGTCACCGACGAAGAGCGCGACTACATGTACAGCGCCTACGCCCACAATCCGGTGGCGCGCATCAACCTCGGCATCCGTAGGCGGCTCGCACCGCTGTTGCAGAACCACCGGCACAAGATCGAGCTCATGCACGCGCTCCTGTGTTCGCTGCCGGGAACGCCCGTGCTCTACTACGGCGACGAGATCGGAATGGGCGACAACGTCTACCTCGGCGATCGCGACTCCGTGCGGACGCCGATGCAGTGGAGTGCCGATCGCAATGCGGGCTTCTCCGAAGCGAACCCGCAGCGTCTCTACCTCCCCACGATCATCGATCCGGAGTACAGCTACGAGAGCGTGAACGTCGCGGCGCAGCTCGACAACCCCGATTCGTTGTTGTGGTGGGTTCGGCGCCTCATCGCGCTGCGTCGGCGCAATCCCGTGTTCGCGCACGGCACCATCGAGCTCCTCAGTCCGGACAACCACCGCGTACTCGCCTTCCTGCGCCGGCACGAGGGCCGCCAGATCCTGGTCGTCGCCAACCTGTCGCGCTACGCGCAGTACGTCGAGCTGGACCTGCACGAGTTCCGGGGCGCGCATCCCGTGGAGCTGTTCGGCCAGACCTCGTTCCCCGCGATCGGCGACCTCCCGTATCTCCTCACGCTCGGACCGCACGCGTTCTACTGGCTCGCGCTCGAACCGGCGGAGATTACGGACGCGGCTGCGCCCGCGGTTCCGGTCGTCACGGTTACGAGCGCGTGGACGGAGTTGCTCTCGCTGGCGAAGCGCTCGCCGCTCGATCGCAAGCTGCCGCAGCTCCTGTCGAACAAGCGGTGGTTCGGGTCGAAGGGCCGCAAGATCACGAGTGCGCGCGTCATCGACTCGATCGCCGTGCCGATGCCGCACTACTGGTCGGACGACGAGGACATGCCTGCGGCCGAGCCGGCGCGCGTGGCGTTCGTCCGGGTCGAGTATGCCGACGGCGAACCCGAGACCTACGCGTTGCCGCTCGCATTCGTGCCCGGCAACGCCGGGATCCGCATGGCCGACGAGAACCACCCGGGCGTGTTGTTCAGGGTCGACTCGGCGTCGGGCCCCCTCGGCGTGTTGACGGATGCGCACTGGTTGCCCGGCTACGGCCGTGGACTCGCGCGCTTCATGCAGCGCCGGCGCCGGGCGCGGGGCGAGCTCGGCAGCCTCGTGGGCGTGTCGTTCGGGCCCGAGCTCACCCGGGTCGCCGACCTCGACGAGATGCCCGTTTCCGTGCTCGGGGGCGAGCAGTCGAACACGTCTCTGCAGTTCGACGACCGCCTGATCCTCAAGACCGTCCGGCGGCTCGAGTCGGGAATCAGTCCCGAAGTCGAGCTCGGGCGCGCGCTCACGCGTCTGCAGTTCGAGCACGCTCCGCCGCTGCTCGGCTCCATGGAGTACCGCATGGTCGACGGCACGACCGCGACCGTCGCGGTGCTCCACGAATACGTCAAGAACGAGAGCGACGCGTACTCCTGGTATCGCGACGCGCTCGGCCGGTACTTCGACGGCGTGCTCAGCCACCTCGACGCGGGTGTCGTGAAGGAGACCACTCCGAACCGGCACCCGCTCGAGCTGCTCGACTCGGAGCCGCCGGTCGACTTCGAGCTTCTCGCGGGTGACATCCTTCCGTCGGTCGAGATTCTCGGGCGCCGCACCGCCGATCTGCACGTCGCACTGGCGTCGGTCCCCGACGACGGAGCGTTCACTCCCGAACCGCTCAACCTCTTGGTGCAGCGCTCCACCTATCAGTCGATGCGCAACACCGCGGTGCGAACGCTGCGCACACTGGAACGGGCGCAACGCCGGCTCCCGGAGGCGTGCGCGGAGGAGGCGAGATTCGTCCTCGACCACACCGACGCACTGCTCGATCGGCTCCGGGCGATGCTCAGTGCCCTGGGAGGGGCGCGCATACGGGTGCACGGCGACCTCCACCTCGGACAGGTGCTCTCGATCGGACGCGACTTCGTCTTCATCGACTTCGAGGGCGAGCCCGCGCTGCCCATCAGCCAGCGTCGGATCAAACGGTCGCCGTTGCGCGATGTCGCGGGGATGCTGCGATCGTTCGACTATGCGGCGCGGACGTCGATCCCCGACGCGGTCGCACGCGGGCAGGTCCGCAGCGAGGAACGCGCCCAGGAGCTGCTCGCGGACCGCAGCGAGGAATGGGTCACGTGGGTCACGGTCGCGTTCCTGCGTGGATATTTCGCCGTGATCGGGGATACCGATCTCGTGCCGAAGGATCTTCACGCCCGGCGGGTGCAACTCGACGCGCACCTCGTCGAGAAGGCGTTGTACGAGATCCG
>JAUZEI010000568.1 GCA_030839105.1 Actinomycetota bacterium | reverse complement strand
CGGGATGACCGCGCCCACGCGGGCGTACCGGGCGGCGTGCTTCAAGAAGTCGACGACCTCACTGCTCTCGCGCTTCGCGCCGTCGTAGCCGGCGACGTCGGAGAAGCGGGTCTTGGGCCGTTGTTGGTCGTAGACCTTGGCCTTCGACGCGCCGATTCCACCGATGCCACCCGCGATCTGTCGGCTCGCGCGCCGGCTGATGAAGAAGAACACGCCGACGAGCAGCAGCAACGGCAGGAGTCCGAGGAGGACGCTCAGCAGGCTCGTCGAGCTCGCGGTGCCACTCGTCTTCACATGGTGCGCGATCAGGTCACCCGCCAGGGAGTTGTCGGTCAGGACGGTGGGGATGCGCGACTGGTAGTGCGTCTTGTTCTTGTCGAGCAGCTGACCCGTGACCTTGCCGGACTGATCGATGACCGCCGTGTCGACCTGATTCGCGATGATCTTCGACTTCCAGTCGGAGTACAGAAGCGACGTGGTGCTCGGCTTGGCGCTCGGCGCGAACAGCAACAGCAAGGTGAAGATCAGTCCGACGATCCACAGGCTGTGGGTCCAGCGCGGCGCCGGTTTGCGCCCGACCGCAGGCTTGGGCGGATCGTTCGGCGGGCCCGACTTGGCGGGACTCGAATGATGTACCGAGAAGCCGGGTCCGCGTTCGAGAGAAGATGTCATGCACGCGCCCTTGGTCGCCGGCGCCCACACTTACCAGAATCCGGACCCGCCGTAGTTCCCGAGGTTGCGCTCAAGTGCGTCGGCCAGGGTCCCAGCTGCGGCGGTGGATTGCGATTGCACTCGCGATGACCCAGATGTCACCCGCAGTGAGACCCGCCCGCTGCAAGAGACCGTGGAGCGATCCACCGAGTGTCAGCGCGAGCGCGAGCGCGCTCACGCAGCCCGCGATCGCGGCGCCGCCCGCCGACGCAGATCGACCGAGCCGGAGCAGGGGCCGCACGCTCAAGAGCGCGGTCGCGGCCAGCGTGGCGTAGCCGACACCCGCGCACACGCCGTGCACGGAGTCGATCGTCGGCGAATGGTCGAGCGGGAACGCGGCGACACCCAAGGTCGCGACGCCCGTTGTCAATGCCGCTATCCACGCCGGCCCGTCGAGGCGAGAGCGCAACGCCCACGCGTAGAACGTCATGCCGATCGCGAACACCACGAAGCCCGCGGTCATGTAGGGGCGTGTCGATGCGTGCACCGCGGCGAGGTCGCTGATCGGATCGTGGATCGGCGAGTACCGCGCCTTCATCTCGCCGAGCAGCGCCCACGACGCGACGAACACCAGCGGGCCGATGACCCCGCCGAGCGCGGCCCGTCGGACTCTTTGCTCGACCGCGGGTGTCTCGACCGTGCGCCGAACGTATCAGCGCGTCACGAGCACGAGCTCGTGCGCCGCACGTGCTCGGTGAAATAGCGGTTGGTCGTGTCCCGGGCGCGCGCCGGCATCGGGTCGAACTGGATTCCGGCGTGACACCAAACCCGGCGATCACGGGTGCCGCAGCTTGGAACTGTGCTCGAGCGTGAGCGAGGTAGGCACTATCTCGCTCGTCCACGACGAGGTCCCCCGACAAAGGGGGGATCGAGGGACCCCATCGCGACCTGGTGGGCACGCATCCGAGCCGGATCGCATTCGCGGCTCCGTTCGAGCCGGACGCGTACGAGCCCGTCGAGGAGGCTCAGTCGGCTCAGCGCCCGATTGAGTGATTGCGCACGGAGCGCGAGCTCGCCAACACGCGCGACGAGGAAGTCGTTGGAGCAGGGTCGCACGATGAAGTCGTCGGCGCCGTTGAGCAACATCGACCGACGGACCTCCGGCGCTCCGTCGCCGGAGATCGCGAGCACGCTCGTCACGTTTCGGGGGCGGGTCTCGGCCGCCAACGTGCGCAGCATCGAGAGTCCGTCGACGTCGGGCATGTTCACGTCGAGCACGAGGACGTCGGGTTTGTGCGTACGCATGGCCGCGAGTGCCAGGCGTCCGCCGTTCGCGCTCTGGACGCGCCAGAACCCGCCACGCTCCAGGACGTGACCCATGATCCGCAGTGCATTTGGATCGTCGTCCACGACGAGGATGTGCGCGTCCTCGCGAGCCCACTCCGCGCGGGAGCGTGTGCTCCCGTCGTCGCGCTCGACGGACTCGGGTGCTACCGACTGGTCTACGTATGTCATCGATCTTCACTCCCACCGGTACTCGGGCCGACGCCGAGGCCCCGCTACCGGGCCCCGATCCTGTGGGAGTACATATCGACGGCGTCGCACCGTGGCGCGCAGCAACGGGCGTCCAACTCCGCGGGGAAATGGTTGACGGGAGTTGGGCCTGCGTTGTTACACCGCGAATTGCGGCGCGCCGATACCTCTTGTCGAGCACCCGAGGAGGAGTTCGATGCCTGGAGTCGCCGCGACAACCAGCATGCCCACGCCCAGCTCGAGGCCGATCGGCCCGGCGGGTGGATACGAACCTGCTTCTGGTCCGAAGGAGGTTCCTGTCCTACTGCGTCCCGCGGCGAACTCAGGGTTCGAACACGTACCCAGCCCCCCGCACTGTACGAATCCACCTCGGGTGCTCATGATCGTCTTCGAGCTTGTGCCGGACGCGACGCACGTGTTCGGTCACCGTGGCGAGGTCTTGCCAGCCGGGCATGGACTGCCACACCTGCTCGAGCAACTCGGCGCGCGAGAACACCCGGCGCGGCGCGGCGGCGAGGAACACCAGCAGATCGAACTCCTTGGTGCGGAGCTCGACGATCTCGCCGCGCTTGTAGACCTCGCGCCGCGCGACGTCGAGCGTGAGCTCGCCGAAGTCGAGGCGCGGGCGCCGGTCTTCGGTCGCACGACGAAGCACGGCGCGCACACGCGACGCGAGCTCGCGGGGCGAGAACGGTTTCACGACGTAGTCGTCGGCGCCGAGCTCGAGCCCGAGCACGCGATCGATCTCGGCGCCGCGCCCGCTCAACAAGATGACCGGCAGCGCCGAACTTTCGCGAAGTCGCTGCAGGATGTCGAAGCCACCGGCCACGGGAAGGTTCACGTCGAGGATCACGAGGTCGGGCCGGGAGGTCTCGACGGCCTCGAGCGCAGCCGATCCGTCCCCGGCCTCCGTCACGTCGAAGCCCTCGCGCTCGAGACCGTCGCGCACCAGTCGGCGCACGACCGTGTCGTCGTCGACGACGAGGACCCGCGCGTTTCGAGGATCAGCGCCAACGGCCGGGGGCCGGGTTGCGATTCGAGCATCTCCGAGCTGCATGCGTGCGTCCGATTCCGTCCGACAACCGGGTCGGTCTGGTCATCGGCGCGTCACCGGAGATACGTGAGGCGCCCGGAGAAGTCGCGGAGTAGATGCCGGAGGAGCCCACAGGCCGGCCCGATGGCGAACTTCGAGCGGCGTTTTACCCCCCCGTGGCGGGCGGCAAACGCACCAAACCCGATTTCACAAACACTCAGCCGGCGGCGCCCGAATGCCGATTCCTCGAGTCCGCCGCGTCCGCGGCCGCTCGAGGAGGTTGCGTGATCGGCGCTCTGTACCCGGTTCGAATTCGGAACCAGTCGCCCGGTGGTCGGAGCGCGTCGCTCACGCTTCTGGTCGCGTCGGCGATGCTCCTCGTTCCGACGCTCACGGGCATCCGTGCCGTTGGCGCGCTCCTCGACCCATTCACGATGTCTCCGACTGCGGGGCCGCCGGGAACCGTTGTGCATGTCGGCGGGACCGGCTGCGCGCCCGGCATCGCGGTGTCGCCGACCCAGGACCACGTCACCGTCACGTCGACGGCGCTTTCATTCTCGACGAACATCCCGGTCTCGGCGAACGGATCGTGGAGCGGATCGATCGCGGTACCGGCGACCGCGCCCGCCGTGCCGGGTGTGGTTGTCGCCACCTGTTTCACAGACGGGTTGCCTTCGCTGGTCGCGACGTACGCCCCGAGGACCTTCACGGTGACGAGCGCGCCGGCGCCGGTCGGCGGCACGACGCCGACCACTACGCGGTCGACGCCGACGACCGCACCAACATCTCGCGCGACGGTCCCCCTCGCGACCCCGACCACCTCGTCGACCGGCGCGACTCCCGGTTCGCCGACGGGCGGTTCGACTCCGAGCGGCAACGGCGGCGCTCACCCCGGTCCCGGGACGACGGCGGTAGGGGGCCCGGGCGGGACCGGCACGCCGCACAGCGGGACCGGCGTCGGCCCGGCTGCGGGCGGCCCGGCCCGTAGCACCGGGAAACACAGTGGAACGGCGGGACCGCTCGCGTCCTCGCGCCCGAACGTTGCGCAGACTGCGAGCGCGGCCGGGCTCCCCGACCCGTCGCTCGCCCGCGCGTCGAGGAACGACGGCGGGGATCCACTCTGGCGGCTCTGGCTCATCCTGTTCGTGCTCGTCGCGGCCGCGAGCGCGCTCTTGTGGTGGTGGCAGCGCCGACCGCCCGGTGACTCCGAGCCGGCCGGCGAGGCACTGTGACGACGCGACTCGTGCGCACGCGCGTCGTACGGGCCTGCGTCACGGTCGCGGCGATCGGCCTCGTCCTGACGGTTGGCTCGTTCGCAGTGGCGCGCGATGTCGTGACGCGCCTGAACCGCCAGCGCGTCGAGCGGCCGGCGAACGTGGCGTTGCTCGCGGTGCAACAGCTGTCTTCGTCGGCCGACCAGGTGCTGGCGACGGCCGCGGGGGTCGTGGCCGCGACCGGCGGTGACCCGCGCCGGTTCGTGCGCGTCCTCGGACCCGACGTCGAGGCGAGCTCGAGCCTCGCGGGCATCGCGCTCGTGGAGCGCGTCGCGGGCCGCGACCGGGTCGTCACTTCGGTCGGTGATACATCCCTGCTCGCGGGCAACGTTGTCGCGTCTCTCGCGGCCGACCGAAGCGCCACGCTCGTCGCGCACCGCCACTCCAGTTCCGGCTACGACCTCGGGCTTGCATCGGGACTCGCGTCCGGCAGCCAGGCGATCTTCCTCCAGATCGCCCTCCCCGCGGCGTCGAGCCTCGGCACGTCGTTCGCGCTCGTCTCCCGTCCCACGACGAGCGCCGCACCGTCCGCGTCCGGTGCGTCCGCCGACATCGTGCTGGGCAACGTCGGGACAACGGCCGGACTCGCCGGATGGAACGACGGCGTGGTGCTGGGCGGGCGGGAGCTCGAGCTCTTCGTCGCCCCGACGGAGGGTGGATCCTCGATCGGTGGGTCCGGGTTGCCGACGGTGACTCTCGTCGCCGGTCTGCTGCTGAGTCTCCTGGCGGCATTGATCGCGCGGTCGGTCGTCCGTCGCAACTTCGCGGTCGATGTGCTGCAGACCCAGAACCGCGCCCTCGACGCCGCGGTCGACGAACAGCGCCGAATCGAAGCCGAGCTTCGGGCCGCGCAAGCACGATTTGAGGCGATGCTGCGCGATTCGCCGGACGCGATCGCGCTCCTGCACGTCGAGCAAGGGAACTGCGAGATCCTCAATCGCGAGGTTCTCCTCGGACATCGCGTG
>JAUZEI010000564.1 GCA_030839105.1 Actinomycetota bacterium | reverse complement strand
TCGATGGAGGAGGGCTTCATGCTCGTCTTCCCCGACCGGGTACTGCACGGATCGGTGCCGAACAAGGACTTCCTGTATCTCTACGGGCCCGGCAGCCTCTGGGCGCTGGCCGGCGTCTACAAGGTGTTCGGCACACACCTCCTGGTCGAGCGCCTCGCCGGTCTCGCGCAACTGATCGGCATGGCCGTCGCCGCGGGCCTGCTCGTGCGGTGGTGGGGACGCGCAGTTGCGATCTCCGCCGTGCTGCTCAATGTCTTGTTCGTGATGCCGGCCGTGCAACTCATCGCGATTCCGTGGACGGGCGGAGCCGCGCTCGCGCTCGGCGCGCTCGTCGCCTTGCTCCAAGCTCGGCACGACGATGGGCGGGAGACGACCGCCCGCGAAGCGGGCGGCGAGCGCGCCCGAAAGTGGGCACTGGTAGGCGGCGTGCTCGCGGGCGGCGCAATGCTCTTCCGGATCGATCTCGGACTCGCGGTCGCGCTCGGCGGGGGTGCCGCCATCTGGGGCCTTTCGCGACCGGTCGTGAAACGCGCCCTGCTCGGGACCGCGATCGGGCTCGCGCCGTACCTTCTGCACCTCGCGACAGCGGGGCCGGGAAACGTGCTGCGCGGCATGATCATCGACCCGATCCTCCATCTCCGCGCCGCGCGCCATCTCCCTATCCCGCCCGACCCCGGTCACCTCGTCGGCGTCGCGCGCGTCATCGCCGCCTTCGACCGGTCGTGGCCGTTTCCCCGGCTCACGCCCGCGCAGCAGATCTTCGTCTGGTTCGTGCTGCTCGCCGCGATCACGGTCGCGCTCGTGCTCTTCGCGCTCTGCCGCGTGCGGCGCGATCCGCGCGCGTTCCGGCCCCGAGTGCTGCTCGCGGGCGCCCTGTTCGGCGTCGGCATGTTCCCGCAGGCGTTGCAGCGTGCCGACTCGGCACACCTCGGTTGGGTCGGTGGCACCGTCTTGGTGTTGGTGCCCGCCGCAATCACCGAGCTCATCGTCTCGGTTCGGCCCTCGTGGCGACAGATGTGGGTGGGGCTCGGCGCGGGCGTAGCGGTGATCGCAGCGGTGTCGCTGCTGTTCCCTACGTACACCACCCGCCGCTACATCGGAGCGGTCCAAGACTCCGTCCAGCTTCCGAAGTCGATCGCCATCGCGAGCGAGGGCCGCTCCTGGTATGTCGGCGACGACCCCGCGTTCGCACGGAGCATCGAGTCGTTGCTCCGCGCCGTCGAGCACGACGTGAAGCCCGGCGGGCGCGTCATCGTCGGCAACACCGACATGCGCCGCGTCCCGTACAACGACACGTTCCTCTATTACCTCCTCCCCCGCTACGTCCCGGGCACGGCATCGATGGAGTTCGAGCCGGGACTCACGAACCGGCGCGGCACGACGCTGACGCGCGAGATGGAACGCGCCGACGCGTTCATCGCGTCCGACCGTTGGCTGAACTGGAACGAACCGAACGACGCGATGCGACCGGGCGATTCGGGCCCCGCCGACGTGCTCCACCGCCGCTTCTGCCTGCACCGGGATTTCGGGAACGGGTTCAAGCTCTTCCTGCCCTGCGCACCGGGCGGTTCGGACGCGTCGGGTCAGTGACGGGCGGGCGCAGCCAGGTCGATCACCTCGAAGCGCGCGTCTCCGCCGAGCGATCGGTGAGCCTGCAACACCGGGAGCGCCGGTTCGACCGGCACGCATGCGGGTCCGAGCTTCGAACGGTCGACGACGACGAACCGCACCCCGAACTCGCGCCGGAGCGCGTCGATGTCGCTCGATGCGAACGGCGAGAGCGTCATTGGTGAGGTTTTGATGCGGCCATACGCGGTTCGGTCGCAGCGGAGCTTGTCGAACGCGGCCGAGCGCGTGAGCAGGCCGAGCTTCGACCACGGATTCGCAGCGAACGATCCTGCGCACCCGACGACGCTCGTGTGGTGGAACACCTGCAGGCTCGCGAACGCCGGGTCGCAGTCGGCCGGAACGCTCAGCACGGTGTCGCCCGGACGCGCCTGCCGCGCGATCTCGCGCAGTGCCTGCTCGCTCGCAGCAGTGACGTCGAATCGGTTGGTCGGAACCGGGACGAGCAGGTTCATCGCGAGCAGTACACCGGCGCCGCCTGCAACGACCGCCATGCGGCCGGGCGCACGCGTCAGGATCCGGTGCAGCGCGAGCGCGGTCGCCGCGACGAGCACCGCGACGAGCACGTACTCGACGCGTACCGGCGCGCGCAGCGCGCCCAGGCCCGGTACGGCGAGGAGGAGCCGGTAGGGCAGCCACGAGACCGGCGTGCCGCCGTGCTTCCAGACGAAGTTGCCGGCGACCTTCAACGAAGGCCCCAGCCCGAACACGAACAGGACCGCGGCGCTGACCAGCAGGGCCAGGCGCCGGCGATCGCGCATGAACACGAACGCGGTGAAGCCGACGAGGAGCAGGAACCCGGGAAACATCGTCGCCTCGATCGCGTAGTGCACCTCGGGCAGGCGAACGATGCTCTTCGCGACGAACGTCGGACGGGGCAACAGGAACGTGGAACGGGTGGGCTGCGCGATGACCGACACCGCGTCGGCGGAGAAGAAGTTACTGTCGGAAAGCAACTCGGTGTCGACACCGTGCGCCGCCTCGTTCCGGTCGAACTGGATGCGCGGAACGATGAACGGCAACAGCACCACGACGGCGACGACCACCGCGACCGCGGTCGGACCGAATGCTCGCCAGCTCCGCTTTCGCACCGCGTCCGTGCCGACGATCAACCCGTACGCGAGCCCGCCGAAGACGACGAAATACACGCTGCACAAGTAGGCGAGCACCAGCAGCGCCGCGAGCCGAAGCGGCCGAACCGGTCGCCGGCCCGATACGACGTCGAGCGCATCAGCCACCAACAAGGGCGCGCTGAACGCCCAGAACAACGGCAGCAATCCGAGCTGCACGTTGAGCGCGATCGGCGGCGCGGTGAGGAACGCGACCGCCGCGATCACGTGCACGACACGAATCGATGTCAGCCGGCGCGCCAGGGAGCGGGCCGCGACGACGTTGAGGACCGCGCCCGTGACGAACGTGAGGTTGAACGCGAGGATCGGTCCGGCGACGAGGTTGAACAGGCCGCACACGTACGTCGGCAGGTAGCCGTCGAGCAACCGCAGGTCGAGCCCGAACGGATGGATCACGTCGCCCATGTGGAAGGGGATCACGTGTCCGTGTGCGATCAGCCGTCCGACGTGCCAGCCGAGCCACGTGTAGTAGCGCGCGTCGTCGCCCGTGCCGAAGATCTGCGTACGCGCGTGCAGCACGCCGGGCCACACGACCAGCAGAATCGCGATCGTGTACACGCCCCACTCCGCCAACCCCGCGCTCGAGGGGCGAGGGCGCGTCGTCGTCGATTCCGTCGATTTCATCGAGTGGAGCAAGGCAGCTACGCGTCGTGACGCGCGTGACGGTCACGCGCGTCCGGAACCGAGACCCGTCCGATCGAACTACGCCCGAACCGGCGCGCGAAGCGCATCACCGGTCGCTCCAGCCCGTACCAGCTCACGCTCGCCGCGAGGACGGAAATCGCCAACGCGACCGCGAACACGACAATCCAGTTGCCGTGGTACAGCGGCCAACCGAACCAGTCCGCGACGATCCGCAGGATGTACCAGTGCCACAGGTAGATGCCGTAGCTGACCAGTCCGAGATACACCGCGGGCCGTGATCGCAGCATCCGCCGGATCGTGCCGCGATCCTGCGGGCCGAGCACGGCAGGGACGACGATGCAGAGCCCGACGAGGATCTGACAGAGGTTGAGTCCGATTGCCTGCACGGTGTTCGGCGCGGAGAGCGGGTCGAGGCGCAGCACCACGGGAATGGCAACGAACGCCGCCAGGGCGCCCGACCACCAGATCCACGCGTCGCGACCGACGCGTTCGACCCGCGCCGCGGCCTCGGCGCTCCAGGGGTACGTGTGCACCACCGCGAGCAGCATGCCGAGTGCGAAGGCCCCCAGGTGCTGCGGCAGCACCGTCACCCACGGCGCGTCGAGACCGTTCCCGAGCGCAACGATCGCGACGATGCCGAAGGCGAACAGCACGGCCAGCCCACCGAGCTCGACTGCGAGTGGGCGCCGGCTCGGCCGGGCCAGACCGGCGATCAGTAACCCGTAGAACGGGAGGAAGACGTAGAAGGAGATCTCGACCACGAGGCTCCACGCCGGCGGCAATCCGTCGACGAACGGGTTGATGTGCGTGTACGTCTGCGTCAGTGACGTGTGCAACAGGAACCCGGTGAAGCCGTAGATGTTGATGCGCGGCACCACGACCGTGAAGAAAACGAGGACGAGCCAGTACGCCGGATAGACGCGCGCGATCCGGTGGACGCCGTAGCTGACGGCGTCGACCGCGGGCGCGCCGCGGAGATGCGCGGCGGCGAACGGGAGATACAACACGCATCCCGACGTCACGAAGAAGATCCAGGGGCTCACGGTCAACGCACCGAAGAACGAGCCGCCGGGCGTGTGGAAGTTCGTGTTGAAGAACACCGCGTGGTATGCGACCACTGACACCACGGCCAGCGCGCGCACGCCGTCGAAGGCCGGAAAACGATCGTGCGCCAACGGGCGCGGTAGCGCGGGTTGTACGACCGAGTCGTCGAGGCCCATCAATCGACCTTGACACGAAGCCGGGTCCGCGGCAAGCACACCCCTATCCTCTCTCGACCGCCGGCAGGCGCGGACGAACGGGAGTGCGGTGAACAGCCAACCGGTCTTGCGGTGCACCGACGTCAGCCTCGTCCTCGACGGCGCGACCATTCTCGACGCGATCGACTGGACGGTCGCCACCGACGAACGCTGGGTCGTGCTCGGCGCAAACGGCGCGGGCAAGACCTCGCTGCTGCGGATCGTGGCCCTCTACCAGCACCCGTCTTCGGGGACGGTGGAGGTGCTCGGGCAGCGCCTCGGTCGAACCGACGTGCGCACGTTGCGCGAACGCATCGCGTTCTCGTCGCCCGCGCTCGCGGCCAAGCTCGAGCCGACGATGACCGCCGTCGAAGTGGTGATGACCGCGCGTTACGCGGCGCTCGCGCCCTGGTGGCACCACTACACGGATGCCGACCGGCACCGGGCGCACGAACTTCTGCGGGAGTGGCACTGCGACGCGCTCGCGTCCCACCCGTTCCCGACGCTGTCGGCCGGTGAACGCCAACGGGTGCTACTCGCGCGCATGTTGATGAACGAACCCGGCGTCGCGCTGTTGGACGAACCGACCGCCGGTCTCGACATCGGCGGCCGCGAGGAGCTCGTCGCCGACCTCGCGACCTGGGCGCGCGGTCCGGCCCGTCCACCGATGGTGTTGGTGACGCACCACCTCGAGGAGATCCCTCCCGCCTTCACGCACGCGCTCGTATTGAAAGGTGGTCGCACCCTCGCGTCGGGACCGCTGACGGAAGTCGTCAACAGCGAAACCCTCAGCGAGGCGTACGGACTGCGACTGATCGTCGAAGAACGCGAAAGCCGCTACACCGCTCGGCTGACGTAGTCGGGACTACGCGCTGCGGCGGGACTCGTCCTCGGTGACCAGGGTGGGCGTCACCTTGCGCAGCACGACTTCCTTGTCGACCACGCATTTCACGACGTCGGTCCGCGACGGCAGGTCGTACATGACCTCAAGGAGCACCTCTTCGAGGATTGCCCGCAGACCGCGTGCACCCGTGCCCCGCTTCAGCGCCTCGTCCGCGATCGCGTCGAGTGCATCGTCGCCGAACACGAGATCGACGTCGTCGAAGTGGAAGAACTTCTGGTACTGCTTCACGAGCGCGTTCTTCGGCTCGATGAGGATGCGCATCAGTGCGTCCTTGTCGAGGTTGTGCACGACGCCGACGACCGGCAGCCGGCCCACGAACTCGGGGATCAGACCGAACTTCAAAAGATCCTCGGGCAGCACGTCGGCGAGGAATCGACCGGTCTCTTCCAGGTCGTTCTTGCGGCGGACGTCGGCGCCGAAGCCGATGCCACGGTTACCGACGCGCGCCTCGATGATCCGGTCGAGCCCGGCGAAGGCGCCACCACAGATGAACAAGATGTTCGTCGTGTCGATCTGGATGAACTCTTGGTGGGGGTGCTTGCGGCCCCCCTGGGGCGGCACCGATGCGGTCGTGCCTTCGAGGATCTTGAGCAGCGCCTGCTGCACACCTTCGCCCGATACGTCACGCGTGATCGAAGGGTTCTCGGCTTTACGGGCGATCTTGTCGATCTCGTCGATGTAGATGATCCCGGTCTCGGCCTTCTTCACGTCGTAGTCGGCCGCCTGGATCAACTTCAGCAAGATGTTCTCGACGTCCTCACCGACGTAGCCCGCTTCGGTGAGCGCGGTTGCGTCGGCGATCGCGAACGGAACCTTCAACATGCGCGCCAACGTCTGCGCGAGGAGCGTCTTGCCGCAGCCGGTGGGGCCGACGAGCATGATGTTCGACTTCTGCAACTCGACGTCGGGGTCGCCGT
>JAUZEI010000524.1 GCA_030839105.1 Actinomycetota bacterium | reverse complement strand
GATCATGTCGGCAGCGAGCGGTTCGACCCATGCGAGGGGAGAACCGAACCGGCGGGCGAAGGGAGAGTTCTCACCGGTGAACAGGCCCACCTGCTGCGTGAAGGAGTCGCGCACGACGTCGTTGTGGGAGGTGGGGGACACCGAGGAAGAGTCGGGCGTGCGGGTGCTCATCCGTCGACGATTACATTTTTGTGCGTGACCGTCTCTGCGCGTTCGGCCAAAGATCGGCCCGCCGCGGCCAACCCCCGTCTCGTCGACATGCGCGGCGACGCGCCCGTTCGGGCCGGGACGTTCCTCTACGAGGGCGACGACGTCGTTACCGGTTGGCATGCGCACGACATGCACCAGATCGAATACGCCTTCGAGGGGATCGCGGAAGTCGAGACCTCCGCCACCCACCATCTCCTCCCACCGCAGCAGGCCGTGTGGATCCCGGCCGGACTGACGCATTGCACGACCTTGAAGCGCGTGCGCTCGATCGCCGTGTTCTTCGATCCGCGGATGGTGTCCGCCTCGGGCGATCGCGTACGCATACTCGCCGCGACTCCGCTGTTGCGCGAGATGATCATCTTCGCCGCGCGGTGGCCCATCGCTCGGCCGCACAGCGACGACATCGCCGATGCGTTTTTCGACACGCTCGCGATGCTCGTCGTCGAATGGCTGGAACACGAGTCTCCGTTGTCGCTCCCGACGAGCACTGATCCGGAGGTACGCGCCGCGATGCAGTACACCGACTCCCACCTCGCGGAGGTGGATGTGGAGGCGGTCGGCGCCGCAGTCGGAGTGTCGCCGCGCAGTCTCCGCCGAAAGTTCACGGCCGCGACCGGGATGACGTGGCGCGAGTACCTGCTGCGGAGCCGCCTGCTGCGCGCGATGGCGCTGCTGACCGAGCCCGGGCGAACGGTCCTCGACGTCGCGACCGCGGTCGGGTTCGACAGCGTCAGCGCATTCACGCGGGCCTTCCGGCGCCTGACGGGAGAGACGCCGACGACGTACCGCAAGCGTGTCACGCTCGAGGCGTGACGTTCTGCAGCCGCACCTGACCGATCGCGACGAGGCGATCGTCGTCGTCGGTGATCCGTACCTCCCAGAGCTGCGCGGTGCGTCCCTGTTGGATCGGCTCGGCCCGCACGCGCACGCGCCCCGACACCTTCGAGCGGAGGAAGTTCGTGTTGTTGTTGACGCCGACGGCGACCAGACCGTGCTCGGCGGCCGCCGTAGACGCTCCGACGCTCGCGGCACTCTCGATCGCGGTGGTGTAGACGCCGCCGTGGACGAGTCCCCACGGTTGATGGTGCTCGGGACCGAGATCGATCGAGCCGGTCACCGCGGTCGGTCCGACCTCGTCCAACACGAGCCCGACCGCGCGCATGAACTCGCTGGAACCTTCGGGGACGGGCGGGGCGTCGGCATCGGTCACAGGTCGACCTCCGTGTTGATCGAGAGCGCGGGCACGACGTCGACCGTTGTATCGCGCCTGGGAGACTCGGGGTGGCCCGAGATCTGCAACGGGATGGGCGCCGGCGCACCGACCTTCATCGCGGCCGGCAGGAACCGCAGCGCGATCCCCGCTCCGAGCAGCGCGACGAACACTCCCACGAGCGACGAGATGTCGAGTCCGTGGATGAACGCGTGGCGGGCGGCTTCGACGGTCGACGCCCGCGTTCCGGCGGGAAGACTAGCGGCCGCGGTCAGCGTCGAGCCGACGGAATCGAGCGCTGTGTGCGGGAGGTGGGCGGCCGCGGCCGAGCCGTTGATCGAGTGCCGGTAGAGCGACGCTCCGATGCTGCCCATCACGGCCACGCCGAGCGCGCCGCCGACCTGGCGGGTCGTGTCGTTGATCGCCGAGCCCACTCCGGCGCGCGCGCTCGAGACTGCACCCATGATCGACGCGGTCGCGGGTGCGATCGTGAGGCCCATGCCGAGCGCGAAGAGGCATTGAGTGATCAACACGCCCGTGTACGTCGTGTGGATCGTGAAGCCGACCCTTCCGGCCATCGACGCCGCGACGATCAGCAAACCGGCGGTGATTACTGCGCGCGTGCCGACGCGCGCAACGAGACGCGGAGTGGTGTTGGCGACGACGAGCAAGACGACCGCGAACGGGAGGCTGCGCAGTCCCGCGCCGAGCGGGTCGTAGCCGAGCACGAATTGCAGGTGCTGGGTCTGGAAGAAGATCGTCCCGAACAAGCAGAAGTAGAGGGCCGTCACCGCCAGGCTCGCGGCGCCGAATCGAGCGTTCGTGAACAGGCGCAGGTCGAGCATCGGATGCGTGCTGCGCAGCTCGACCGCAACGAACGAGGCGAGCGCGGCGGCGGCGAGCATGAGACCGGCGACGACCGCCCGGCTCGTCCAGCCCAACGACGGCCCTTCGATGATCGCATAGACGAGAGCGGAGAGACCGACGACCGACAGCAATGCGCCCGGTCCATCGAGTCGCGATTCCTCGGGATCACGCGACGTCGGGACGAGCACGCGGCCCGCCACGAGTGCGACGAGACAGATCGGCAGGTTCACCCAAAACACCGAACCCCAGTAGAACCAGCGCAGCAGGAGTCCGCCCGCGACGGGTCCGAGTCCGATGCCGATGCCGGCGGTTCCCGCCCAGACCGCGATCGCGCGCTGACGCTCGCGCGCGTCCGGGAAAAGGTTCGTGAGAATCGACAACGTGGCCGGGAAGACCAGCGCGGCGCCGACTCCGGTCAGGGCGCGCAGCCCGATCAGCTGGGTCGTGTTGACCGTCAGCGCCGACGCCGCCGACGCGACGCCGAAGATCACGAGCCCGACCGAGAGGGCGCCGCGCCGGCCGAAGCGGTCACCGAGGCTCCCTGCGGTGAGGAGCAGCCCGGCAAACACCACCGTGTAGCCGTCGACGATCCACTGCAACGCGCCCGACGAGGCATGCAGGCTGTCGACCAGTGTGGGCAGCGCGACGTTGAGGATCGTGGTATCGATCGTGACCACGATCAACGACAGGCACAGCACCGCCAGAGCCGCCCAGCGCCGTGGATCGGGAGCGGCCACCGGGGTGAGTTGTGTCATGGAACGCACCCTAGGGTAGTGCGTTCCATAACGCAACCGACTACGATCGCGACCGGGCGGACGAGGCGCCGCGCAGCAAGCGGAGGAGCGAGACAGCATGCAGCGCACGAGTTTCGAGGCGATGAACTGCTCGGTCGCCCAGTGTCTCGAGGTGGTGGGCGAATGGTGGAGCATGCTGATCATCCGGGACGCGTTCCTGGGCGTCCGACGCTTCGACGACTTCCAGGCCCGGCTCGGGATCTCCCGCAATATTCTCAACCAGCGGCTGAACGGACTCGTCGAACACGGAGTACTCACGCGTGTTCCGTATCAGGAACATCCGCCTCGCTCCGAGTACCGCCTCACCGACAAAGGTCGCGATCTCTGGTCGGTACTGACGAGCATGCGGCAGTGGGGCGATCGGTGGGCGGCGCCGAACGGGGCTCCCGTCGAGGTCGTGCACACCGCATGCGGTCATGTCTCGAGCGCGGTTTCCGTCTGCTCGGAATGCGGCGAGACGCTCGACGCCCGCGCGGTCCACGCGATCGCCGGCCCGGGCGCGCGCGAGGAAGACTTCGAACGCACATCGGTCGCCCATGGTTCTTTCGAAGCGCAACCGCGCCCGCGTCGGCGCGCGGCGCCCGCGAAGATCGGGCGCGCGCGTCGATAGCGTCACACTGTCGTCGGTTGGTTTCTCGATCTCGACGACGCAGTCGCATCGGCGTCGCGCCCGACGCGTCGCTGGTTGCACCCGTCTTCCCGGCATGAATTCGCGTCGCAGTCAGCGACGAGGGGAGTCAGTTGCACGACAGAGTTCGAGCACGAACACGCGACCAAGCGCGCGCGGTATTGCCGCTCGCTGATCATTGTGTGGCGCAATTGCGACGATCGTGTGTAACGCCGGGCGAATGTCGCGGCAACCAAGCGTTCGTACGGTGCGTACATGATCACTACCTTGCGAATGCGTGTCAGGGACCGAGAGTCCCGAAGGTTCTTCGGGGCCTACTTAGGCGGAAAGATGGTTGGGCTCGGCGTGGTGATGCTGGGCATGTGGGCAATCACCTGGTACTTCAGTACCAAGGCCGGAGCGGCGATGCTCGGCCAAACGACACCGGCACTGAAGGCGGACGACATCGTCAACCCCATCAACACGGTCTGGGTGTTGGTGGCGGCCTTCCTCGTGTTCTTCATGCAGGCCGGCTTCATGATGTTGGAAGC
>JAUZEI010000521.1 GCA_030839105.1 Actinomycetota bacterium | reverse complement strand
TTCTCGGACATCTCCTGGGGGATCGTGCGGATCACGTACGACGACGCATAGAAGTCGCTCCACGCAGGATCGCCGATCTCCTCGATGACCGGGATCTCCCACTTCGGCGCCTCTTCGAACGGGTGGTACCACGCCAACACGAAACCGTTGCGCTCGACGACCGGATAGGTACGGACACGCGCCTTGCGATTGGTGCGCTGGCTGTAGGGGATGTTCGAGCACATGCCGTCGCCGTCGAACTTCCAACCGTGGAACGGACAGGTGAGCAGCGAGCCGTCGACCGTCCCGCCGTGGCCGAGATGCGCGCCCAGGTGCGGGCAGAACGCGTCCTGGAGATGGAACACGCCGGCGGTGTCGCGCCACAACACCATCTCGCGGTCCCAGTACTCGATCGGCGTGACTTCGCCCGGTGCGAGGTCGCTCGGGAACGCGACCTGGTACCAGCCGAACGGGATCGGGAACGGGAACCGACGGGATGCCATGCCGCGATTTTAGAACACGTTCCAATCTTGGTGCCCGCTCCGAGGCGAATTAGCGTCGCGGCCATGGGGACTGAACCGGTGGGACGCACGCTGGGCGGCGTCGGGACGAAGGTCGTGTTCGAGGATGACCGGGTGCGGGTCTGGGTGCTCGACCTGGCCCCGGGTGAGCGCAGCCCGATCCATCGCCACGACCACGACCACCTGCTGATCCAGGTGAAGGGCGACCGGATCGCCGTCGAGCCCGAGCCCGACACCCAGAGCCCGTACCGGGAGTACTTCGAGGCCGGCGTGATCCCGGGGATGGTGACGCACGTACCGAAGGGCGGCGTCGAGACCGCCGTCAACACCGGTGCCGAGCCCTATTACGAGATCATCGTCGAACTGAAGGGCGAGTAGAGATCCTGCCCACTGTTGGCAGGGTTTCCGGCGCCTGGCGCCAGTTTTCCTGCCCACTGTTGGCAGGGTTTGTGACACCGGCTGCCGCTCCTAGCCCTTCCGCACGCCGGTGGCGATGTCCTTGGCCCAGCGGTAGTCGGGCTTGCCGCTCGGTGAACGTTCGATCTTGTCGACGACGTGCAGCTCGCGCGGGACCTTGTAGCCGGCGACGTGCAGGCGCGCGTGGGCGTCGAGCTCCTCGAGCGTCACGTCGTGTCCGGGTCGCATCTCGATGACCGCGGCAACCCGCTCGCCCCACCGCTCGTCCGGAACACCGACCACCACGACGTCGAACACCGCGGGGTGCGCCTTCAATGCGGCCTCGACCTCTTCGGGGTAGATCTTCTCGCCCCCGGAGTTGATGCACACCGAACCGCGTCCCAGCAGAGTCATCGTCCCGTCGGCCTCGACGACCGCCGAGTCGCCCGACACCGAGAAGCGCCGCCCGTTCACCGTCACGAACGTGGCCGCCGACTTCTCCGCATCCTTGTGATAGCGCAACGGGACATTGCCGCCGCGCGCCATGCGTCCGACGATGCCGGAACCCGCCTCCACGATGTTCATGTCGTCATCGAGCACGACCGTGTCCGGGCCCATCCTCACGGTCGGCAGACCCGGCTTCTCCTCGCCGCCCTTCATGATCACGCGAACGCCGTTGTAACCGGTCTCCGTCGAGCCGACAGCGTCGGCGATGATGAGATTCGGGAACCGCTCGTGGAACTGTGCCTTGACCGTCGCACTGAAGACCGCGGCCGTCGACGCCACCGCGACGAGCGACGACGCGTCATAGGCACCTTCGTCGAGCGCTTCGATGAGCGGCCGCCCCATCGCGTCGCCGGTGATGCTCAAAGTCGGGATCTTGTACTTCTCAACGGCCTTCCAGACATCGTGCGGATCGAACTTGGGCGTGAGCACCGTGGTGCGGCCGTTGATCAGGCCGTTGATGGTTCCCCACTGCGCGGCACCGTGCATGAGTGGCGCGATGACGACCGCGAAGCCGGCATCGGCGGGCGCATCGGCGGCCGCCTTGGCGAACTCCCATTCGTCGAGCACACGCACACCCGTCTCGAAGTTGACGAGGCCGCCGAGCACGCACAAGACATCCTCCTGGCGCCACACCACACCTTTGGGCATGCCCGTCGTGCCACCGGTGTAGAGGATGTAGATGTCGTCGTCGGAACGCTCTTCGAAGTCGCGTTCGGGACTCGCGGCGGCCAGCGCCGCGTCGTAGTCGATCGATCCGAGCGCCGACGTGTCGGTGCCCGAACCGTCGTCGATCGCGATGAGGTGGCGGAGCATCGGCAGCGACTCGCGTACTGCCGCGATGCGGGCCGTGTACTGCGCGTCGTGCACGAGGGCGACCAGATCGGCGTTGTCGAAGAGGTAGCGCAGCTCGGCTTCGACGTAGCGGTAGTTGACGTTCACCGGCACCGCCCGCAGCTTGTACGCGGCGAAGATCGTCTCCACGAAGGCGTGACTGTTCATGCCGTAGATGCCGACGTGGTCGCCCCGGCCGATTCCCTGCGCCGCGAGGTGGTGTGCCAACCGGTTGGCCCGCTCCTCGAGCTGGGCGTAGGTGCGGGGCTCGTCGGCGACGATCAGTGCGATCCGATCGGGGACGGTGTCGACGATGTGCTCGGTGAGATCAGCGATGTTCCAGGCCATGGGCGTAGTTGAGCACCCTCGGCGCCGGCAATGCGAGACTGCGCCCGTGGACGTCGACCTGCCTCCCGAAGACGATCCGCGCCGGGTGGAGACGCGGCGTTGGTTCGACGAACATCGCGCGCCGAGCGCGCGCGAGCTCGTCGACGCGGGATTCGTGGTACCGCATTGGCCGCGTCCGTACGGACTCGATGCCGATCCCGCCTTGCAGCTGATCATCGAAGGTGAGATGCGCCGCGCGGGTGTCTCCAAGCCGATGAACCCGATCGGAATCGGCCATTGCGGGCCGATCATCGTCGCCCTCGGCAACGACGAGCAGAAGCAGCGCTACCTCCTGCCGATGCTCGCAGGCGAGGAATTGTGGTGCCAGCTGTTCAGCGAACCGGGAGCGGGATCCGACCTCGCCAACCTCGGTACGCGCGCCGAGCGCGACGGTGACGTCTACCGGGTCAATGGCCAGAAGATCTGGACGTCGCTCGCCGATCACGCCGAGTTCGGCATCCTGATCGCGCGCACCCGTAACGACGTATCGAAACACCGCGGCATCTCGTACTTCATCATCGCGATGGACCTGCCCGGCGTCGAGGTGCGTCCGATTCGCAACATGACCGGCGAGTCCGGCTTCAACGAGGTCTTCTTCGACGACGTGCGCGTCCCCGCCGAAAACCTCATCGGCGAAGAGAACCTCGGATGGGGCATGGCCAAGAGCACGCTCGCGAACGAACGAGTGTCGCTCTCCACCGGCGGCGGTCTGCAGTGGGGATACGGGCCGAGCGCGCGCGACCTCGTCACGCACTTCCGAGACAACGGTGGGCTCGACGACCGGGTCGTCCGGCAAGAGGTTGTACGGGCGTACATCGAAGGCGAGATCCTGCGCTACCACCGCATGCGGATGATCTCGGCCGCGGTGAACAAG
Organism: Actinomycetota bacterium; assembly: GCA_030839105.1. GTDB lineage: Bacteria > Actinomycetota > Acidimicrobiia > IMCC26256 > PALSA-610 > PALSA-610. The sequence goes on along the minus strand of JAUZEI010000521.1, from coordinate 3,987 downwards.
AAACCGGGACCCGACGCGTCGTTGCGAAAAGCGTTGGCCGACCCCCACGGCAAGAAGGTCTTCACGCTCGCCAAGAATCTCATGGGAGCCGGTGGAATGCTCACGATCAACGGAGCGCTCGACAGCGCCTGGGATCGTGGTTTCCTCTTCAGTCCCGCCCTCACGGTGGGCGGCGGAACGAGTGAGGTGCTGCGCAACATCATCGCCGAGCGCCTCTTGGGCCTTCCCCACGACCTCGACGTGGAGCAGGGCAAGACGTGGTCGGAGACACGCAGAGGAACCTCGGCCCCGGCCTGACGACTCCCGCTGCCAATTCTTCGCGATCGCCGACCTCGCCGAGACCGACATCGCACCGAGCGCTACTCGCGCAGCCGCGCGGTCAACTCGATCTCGACCGCGATGCCGAACGGCAGCTCGGCCAGACCGACCGCCGACCGCGTGTGACGGCCCGGCTCGCCGAACACCTCGACGAGCAGGTCCGAGCATCCGTCGATGACCGCCGGCATCCGCTCGAAACCGGGCGCGACGTTCACCATCCCGAACACCTTGACGATCCGCTCGATCCGATCGAGATCACCGAGCTCCGCCTGCAGCGTCGCGAGGATCGAGAGTGCGGTCATGCGCGCCGCGCGCTGTCCATCCTCGAGCGTGAGATCGCCGCCGACCTTGCCCCGCACGATGTCGGAGCCGGCGGTGGGACCGTGTCCTCCGACGTAGACGAGCCCATCGTCGACGACGCAGCCGACATAGTTCCCGGCCGGCGGAAACACTTCGGGGAGCACGAGGCCAAGAGCCTCCAGACGTTGCGAGATCATGGGATCACAGGTCCGCGACGGCGTTGACCGCGGCGTCGATCGTCGCGTTGATTCCGTCGCGTGTCGGTGGCGGGAAGGGCACGAGTCGGTCGACGCCGAGCTCGGCGAAGGCCGCCGCAACCTCCGGGGTGAGTCGCACGCGCGGCGTCACGGTGATCTCGAGTGCGCCGAGCGCGGGCGGCCGCTCGAACTCGGCCGCGGCCGCCCGCAAGCCCGCGAGACTCGCGGCGACGTCGTCGGGCTTCATCGCGAACCCGTACCAACCGTGGCCACGCGCGATCGCGCGTCGGTAGGCAGGTTTCGTGTGGCCGCCGTACACGATCGGGATCGGCCGTTGCACGGGTCGTGGGTACGCGTCGACTCCCGCGAAGTCGGCGAAACGGCCATGGAACTCCGGGTGCTCGTCGTACCAGAGGTGCTGCATCGCTTCGACGAATTCGTCGGTGACCGCGCCCCGGTTCTCGAAGTCGGCGCCGATCGCACGGAACTCGGGTTCGAGGTAACCCACGCCGATGCCGAATGTGAAGCGACCACCGCTGAGCACGTCCAGACTCGCGAGCTCCTTCGCGAGAACCACGGGATTCCGCTGCGGGAGGATGATGATTCCCGTGGCGAGGCGAATCGTCGACGTGTTCGCAGCCGCCCAGGTGAGCGCAAGCAATGAATCGAGCGCCGCGTCCTGCGGCGCCATCGGCGACGGCGGCGCCTGCGGGTCGGGCAGGATCACGTGCTCCCCCGCCCACACCGAGTCGAAGCCCGCCGCCTCTGCGGCCTGCACGGTCAGGACGAGCTCGTCGGGCGTGCACGACGGTCCCATGTTGACGCCGAACAACCCGAGCTTCACACGACACCTCCGTTCGGGGATTCCTTCCGGCACGGCGTCAGGCAGTCGCCATCTCCATGAACGTGCGCAGCTCGCGGGGAACGTCGGGGCCCATCGGCGCGTAGAGGATCTCCGTCGCGCCCCCGGCTGCGAGCGCGTCGATACGCGGGCGCACTTCGGCGGCTTCTCCGGTCCACGTGAACGCCTTCAGCAGGTCGCCGTCGAGCAGCGGACGATCGCGCTCGGTCACGCGTACGAGGTGGTCCTCGTGGATCGCGAGGTGCCGTTCGGCTTCCGGCACTTCTTCGAGTCGCTTGCGCCATGCGACGCCGTTCGGCAACGCGTCGACCGACGCGGGATCGCCCTCGTACATCGCGTGATACACGACAGTGAGCGCAGCACCCGCCGCCGCGAGCGCACGCTCGGACCCGGGGCTTTCCCCCTCGTCGAGCACGGTGCCGAACGCGAGTACCGAACACCAGTCGAACGAGGGCTCACCGCGACCGATCGTCATGATGCCGTCGCCCAGCTCGTCGGCCACGGCCAGTCCCTTCGGTCCGTTCGCGGCGACGACGATCGGCGTCTCGATCGGGAAAGGCGGCGCGAAGTCGGGTCCGTGCAGCATCTGCACGATCGCGCCGTCGACCTCGACCTTCTCGCCCCGCAACAACGCGCGCAGTTGCTCGATGTAGCGACGCGTATAGGCCCACGTGAGCGCCTTGTGTCCCATCGCCATCCGACCCGTGAAACCGGTGCCGATGGCAACCGCGATCCGGCCGGGGGCGAGCTGCTCGAGCGTTGCGATCGCGCCGGCCTGGGTCAGCGGATGCCGCAGGTTGGGCACGAGAACGGCCGGTCCGAGCCCGATGCGATCGGTGCGCTGCGCGGCGAGGGCCGCGATCACCCAGATGTCGCCGTAGAGCGCGGGCGAATCGAACAACCACGCCCGCTCGTACCCGAGCCGCTCGGCCTCGACGATGTGGTCGACGACGTGTGGCCCGGGCGGAAACGCGCAGGAGATCTCCACGGCTCCTCCCCTATTTGCCCGTGAGCGCGGCGACGAGCGGCGCGAAGTCGCGCGCCTTGTCGCCCGGAATCACTGTGTACGAATATCCCCATCGTTCGCGCCGAGTTCGGAGACGATCCGCGCATTCGGACTGCGAACCGATGAGCGTGAGCGGTGAGGCGAGCACGTCGTCCGGATCGGCACTGAACAGATCGCCCATCACCTTCGCGAAACCGGCGGTGTCATCGGTGATCTCCGCGACCGACAGCCACGCGTTGATCTCGATGTCGTCGAAACGGGCGCCCGCGCCCTCGCGTAGCCAGCCGACCTTCTCGTCGATGCGCTCCGGCATGGCATCGTGCGCAGCTTCGGTGTCGATCTCGCCGGAGTGGATCGACGCGTTCACACCGACGATGTCGGCGACCTGGCCCGCGAACCGCAACACGCGTGGTTGGCCACCACCGATGATGAAAGGCGGCCCTCCGGGTGTGTGGGGCCGGGGTGAGCCCGGCAGATCAGTGATGCGGTAGTGCTCGCCCGCGAAGTTCACGGGCGCCTCGTCGGCGAAGAGCGCCTTCAAGACCTTGGTGTGCTCGATCATGCGATCGACGCGCACCTTGGGCTTGTCCATCGGAATCCCGGAGCGGTCGTAGTCGAGCTTCTTCCAGCCCGCACCGACTCCGACCTCGAGGCGCCCTTCCGACAACAGATCGATCGCCGCCAACTCCCGCGCGAGGACCGCGGGATGGCGGTAGTCGCAGTCGAACACGAGCGCGCCGACGTTCAAGGTGCTGCTGAGTACCGCCGCCGACGCCATCGCCGCGATGGGCCCGAGCCCTTCGTCGAAGTGATCGGGGACGAACAGCGTCGAGTACCCGAGGCTCTCGAGCTCGCGCACCGTGTCGGCCCAGGTGCGGCCCTCGAGCGGCCCGTGGACCTCGACGGCGAACCGAAACGGGTGCTCACTCATGCGCGGACGGGCATCAGTGCGCGACCGGGCAGTCGAGCTCACCCGGCGGGAACTTCACCGGCATGTGCTTGATGCCTGCGATGAAGTTCGACCGGAGCGGCTGGGCGTCGCCGGTGCGCTCGATCGTCGGCATGCGCTTCGCCATCTCCTCGAGCAGCACGTAGATCTCCATGCGTGCGAGATTCATACCGAGGCAGTGGTGCGGTCCGCCGCCCCCGAATCCCACGTGCTCGTTCGGCGTGCGCAGGATGTCGAACTCGAACGGGCGGTCGAACTTCTCCTCGTCGCGGTTCGCGGAGATGTACCAAATGCTGACCTTGTCGCCTTCCTTCAGCTGCTGGCCGCGCAGGACCGTGTCCTTCGTGACGTTGCG